>JAFZQQ010000043.1 GCA_017620315.1 Oscillospiraceae bacterium
GACGCGGGAGCCACCGCCGTTACCGTTGAGATGCGCGACGGCGGCATGAGCTATCTGCGCGTCAGCGACGACGGCTGCGGCATCGCGCCGGACGAGCTGCCGACGGCGTTTCTGCGCCACGCGACCAGCAAGCTGCGCACGGCGGAGGATCTGTCCGCCATAGGCACGCTGGGCTTTCGCGGCGAGGCGCTTGCGGCGATCGCCTCGGTCTCGCGGCTTGAGATGCTCACGCGCGAGCGCGGCGCGGACAGCGGCGCGTCGATACGGCTTGAGGGCGGAGTGCCCGGAGAGGTAGTCCCCGCGGGCTGCCCGGAGGGTACGAGCGTCATCGTGCGCGAGCTCTTTTTCAACACGCCCGCAAGGCTTAAATTCATGAAGCGGGACAGCGCCGAGGGCGCGGCGATCTCGTCGCTTGTGACGCATCTTGCCCTCTCGCGGCCCGAGGTGTCCTTCAAGCTCATCAAGGACGGCGAGGAGGCGCTGCACACCCCCGGAGACGGTTCGCTCAAATCCGCGGTCTACGCGGCGCTGGGCAGGGAGTTCACGCTCTCGCTCACCGAGGTCAAAGGGCGCGACGGAGAGCTTGCGGTCGACGGCTTTGCCACACGTCCGCTCAACTCACGCGGAACGCGCGCGATGCAGACCTTCTTTGTCAATTCAAGACTTGTCAAGTCTCAGCTTCTCACCGCCGCGCTGGAGGAGGCATACGCAAACCGCATCATGAAGGGCAAGTTTCCCGGCTGTGTGCTTTGCCTGACGCTGCCGCTCGACATGGTGGACGTCAATGTGCATCCCGCGAAAACAGTGGTCAAATTTGTGAATGAAAAGCAGGTATTTGACCTGGTTTATCACGGCGTGTCGGACTCCCTGGACCGCGACGCCATGCCGGAGACGCCGGCGAGGACAGCCGCGAGCCCCGTGAAAAAGCCGGATTTCTACCGCAGCATGACGGCGGAGGAATTCCGCGGAAAATATGCTACCGCGGGAAAACCGTCCGATATCGCGACCGCCGGCGAGGCGCCTAAGCCCGCGGCGCCGTTCAGGACCTCGGTGCCGCCTGTAGACGTGGGAGAGCTGCGCGGCGCCGTCAGGTTTTCGGACGTCGTCAAGGCGCCGGGACTTGCTTACGCGCCGGTGAAACCCGCCATACCCGTGCCGGCACCCGCCGCGGCGCATGAGCCGGAGCCAAAACCGGAGCAGATACAAATGCCCGTTCCCGAGCCGGAACCCGAGCAGACGACGCTGCTGCCGGAGACCGCGGCTCCGTGGCGTATAGCGGGCGAGGTGCTGGACACCTATATCGTCTGCGAGGACGCGGATAAGAATGTCTGGCTCATTGACAAGCACGCCGCGCACGAGCGCGTCAATTTTGACCGCCTGAAGGCGCAGAGCGGGCCGGTCATGTCGCAGTCTCTGCTGACGCCGCTGGTCGCAAAGCTCGGAGAGACAGAATACGCCGCCGCGCTTGAACATGGCGACGAGCTTCGGGAGCTGGGCTTTGAATGCGAGGATTTCGGCACGGGCGCGGTGCTGCTGCGCGCCGTTCCCGCAGACATAGACGAAGCGGAGGCCGTCGGTGCGCTCGAGGAGCTTGCCGGCTGCCTTGCCGAAGGCGGCGCTGGGGGCGGAGACAAGCGCGACGCGCTGCTTGCGACGATCGCCTGCAAGGCGGCGATCAAGGGCGGATGGAAGAGCGACGAGCGCGAGCTGCGCGCGCTGGTCGACAGGGTGCAGTCCGGCGAGATATCCTATTGCCCGCACGGACGACCGGTAAAGGTCAGTCTGACGCAGCGCGAAATAGAGAAGATGTTCAAACGTATTATTTGAAGCGGAAAGGAAATGCAAAATGAGAGAAAAGCGTTTTGTCGTTCACTCTGAGAATATAGGGCTCAAGCAAGTGACGATCCTTATGGACAAGCTCACCGGCGTACACTACCTCTTTTATGCCGAATGCAATGCCGGCGGGCTGACCCCGCTGCTCGGCAGCGACGGCAAGCCGGTTATCGAAAAGCTCCCTTCCGACGAGGAAGAAGAAGCCTCGGATGGCGACTGAGCTCATCTGCGTCGTCGGCCCCACCGCCTGCGGCAAGACGCGCATGGGCGTGCTGTTGGCGAAACAGTACAACGGCGAGGTCGTATCCTGCGACTCGATGCAGCTTTACCGGGGTATGGAAATCGGCACCGCCGCGCCGACGAGCGAGGAGACCGAGGGCGTGCCGCATCATATGGTGGGCGTCGTCGACCCGCGCGAGGCATACTCCGCCGCGCGTTATGCCGAGGACGCGGGGCGCTGCGTGGACGACATTCTCTCGCGCGGAAAGCGTCCGATCATTGTCGGCGGCACCGGGCTTTATCTCGACGCGCTGCTCTCCGGGCGCGGCTTCGCCGCGGGGCAGCAGGGCGGAGAGGTGCGGCAGCGGCTTGAGGCGCGCTTTGACGCCGAGGGCGCGCAGGCGCTGCTCGACGAGCTGCGCGCCGTCGATCCCGAGAGCGCCGCGCGCGTGGAGGGCGTGAACAGAAAGCGTATCATCCGCGCGCTGGAGGTCTGGTACGAGACGGGGAAAACGCTGACGCAGCACAACCTTGAAACAGCGGCGCTTCCGCCGCGCTTTGAGTCTGTGCGGCTCGGCTTTGCCTATGCGGAGCGGGAGGATATGCGCGCGCTGATCGATGCAAGAGTGGACGAGATGGTCGCGCACGGACTGTTCGACGAGGTGCGCTCGCTGCTGGATATGGGCGTTTCGCGCAGCTCGACCGCGTTGCAGGCGATCGGCTACAAGGAATGTCTCGCCTTTTTGGACGGCAGGGCGACGCGGGAAGAAGCCGTGGCGGAGATCAAGCTGCGCTCAAAACAGTATGCCAAGCGGCAGCTCACCTGGCTTCGGCGCGGCGGCGACATTCACTGGTACTACTGGAAAAAGACGCGAAATTACGAAGACGCTCTCGCTTTTTCGACAGAAATCCTGTCACAATATGGCGTATCCTAACTTTTGAACGGGCAGAAATGCCCAATAAAAAGAAAGGAAGTACGCACATGAACATGAAAAAGAACACCAATCTGCAGGACACATTCCTTACCAAGGCACGGCGGCAGGGCACGCCGCTGACGGTCTTCCTTGTGAACGGATTTCAGATGCGCGGCACGGTGCGGGGCTTTGACCCGTTTGTTGTTGCGCTGGAATGCGAGGGAAGGCAGCACATCATCTATAAGCACGCGATATCGACGCTGGTTCCGGCGCAGGGGATAGA
>JAFZQQ010000044.1 GCA_017620315.1 Oscillospiraceae bacterium
ACGGCTATGCAAAGGCCGTGGCGGCGGGGGAGGCCCCCTGCAACAAGTGCGTCGCCGGCGGCGCCGCGACGGCTGCGAAGGTTGCCGAGATCATGGGCGTTTCCGCTTCCGACGCGGAAAAAATGGTCGCCTTCGTGCCGTGCTCCGGTTCCCAGGAAGCGGCCGAGCTCCGCTTCCACTACACGGGTCCCGACGACTGCCGCGCGGCCATGCTGTTCGGCGGAAAGAGCAACAAGCTCTGCACCTTCGCCTGCATCGGCTTCGGCAACTGCGCCAAGGCCTGCAAGTTCGACGCGATGCACGTCGTTAACGGCGTTGCGGTGGTTGACCGCTCCAAGTGCGTCGGCTGCGGCGCCTGTGTGGACGCCTGCCCCAAGAGCATCGTCAAGCTCATTCCCGAGAGCCAGAAGATCATGGTCGCCTGCCGCAATCAGGATAAGGGCGGTCAGGTGATGAAGATCTGCAAGGTCGGCTGCATCGGCTGCATGAGATGCCAGCGCGAGTGCCCGGCGGATGCGATCCATGTGGAGAACAACGTCGCCAGCATCGATCCCGAGAAGTGCATCCAGTGCGGTCACTGCATAGAGGTCTGCCCGCGTCACATCATCAGCAAACTCGATTGAGTCAGATTTCTTTGAAAAACGCGCCGGTTTTCCGGCGCGTTTTTCACGCTTGACAGATACCCCCTCGGGGTATATACTATTCGCAGAAAGGAAGTGCTGCCATGGAGGAGATCAATCGGGATTGCTGCGGCGTCGGTGAGCGGGACTGCTGCCTCGATCTGTCGAAGTCCGCCTGCTTTCACTGTGATAAAAAGCGCATCCGCAGCGAAGAAGAATACCGCAGGCTCTGCAACCGCCTCAGCCGCATCGAGGGTCAGATCCGCGGTATAAGAAAAATGCTGGATGAGAGCGCGTATTGTCCGGACATACTAAATCAGGCCGCCGCGGCCAACGCGGCGCTCAACGCGTTCAGCAGGGAACTGCTGAGCCAGCATCTGCGCTCCTGTGTGGTCAATGATCTCCGGGCCGGTAATGATGAAGTAGTCGATGAGCTGCTCTCCACGCTGCAGAAGTTCATGAAGTGAGGGTCGGAAATGGAAAAATATCAGGTTACCGGTATGAGCTGCGCCGCCTGCCAGGCGCGCGTGGAGAAGGCGGTGAACGCGGTGCAGGGCGTTACGAGCTGCTCGGTTTCGCTGCTGACGAACTCCATGGGCGTGGAAGGCTCTGCCGACGAGAAGGCAGTCATCGCAGCTGTTGAGGCAGCGGGCTACGGCGCAAGCAGATTCGGAGTAGAGAAAAAAGCTAGTTCGGCGGAGGAGGACGCGCTCGTCGACCACGAGACGCCTGTCTTGAAGAAACGGCTGATCCGCTCGCTCGCGTTTCTTGCCATCCTCATGTACCTCTCGATGGGGCATACGATGTGGCATTGGCCTGTCCCGGCGTTTCTGGAGAATCCGGTCGCGCTGGCACACACACAGATGCTGCTTGCCATCTTGATCCTTATCCTCAATATGAAATTCTTCACCAGCGGCTATTCGAGCCTTCTGCACGGCTCTCCGAATATGGACACGCTCGTGGCTCTCGGTTCCACTGCCGCCTTTGGCTACAGTCTTGTCGAGCTCTATCTGATGATCGGCGCGCAGGGTCTGGGCGATGGAGAAACTGTCCATCGCTTCGCGCACAATCTCTATTTTGAGGCCTCTGCTATGATCCCGTGCCTCATCACCATCGGAAAGCTTCTGGAAGCCATGTCCAAGGGACGCACGACAGACGCGCTCAAGAGCCTTATGAAGCTCGCGCCGAAGACAGCCGTGCTCGTGCGTGATGGCGTGGAGACGGAGGTTCCCTTAGAAGAGGTTCGCGTCGGAGACGTCTTCACTGTGCGTCCCGGCGAGTCCATCCCCGTCGACGGCCTTGTGCTGGAAGGGGAGAGTGCGGTCAACGAGTCCGCGCTTACCGGCGAGTCTATTCCCGTGGATAAGGCGCCCGGCGACAGACTGTCCGCCGCAACCATCAACCAGTCCGGCTATCTGCGCGCGAAGGCGACGCGGGTCGGCGAGGACACGACGCTCAGTCAGATTATCCGCATGGTATCGGACGCGGCAGCGACCAAAGCGCCGATCGCCCGCATTGCGGACCGTGTCTCCGCAGTATTCGTACCCGCAGTGATCGGCGTCGCGCTCCTTACGATGGCCATCTGGCTTATTGCCGGTAAGACCTTTACCTTCGCCATCGCACGCGCAATTTCAGTACTCGTGATCTCCTGCCCCTGCGCGCTTGGCCTCGCGACTCCCGTGGCCATCATGGTCGGAAACGGCGTAGGCGCGAAGAACGGCATCCTGTTTAAGACGGCTGTCTCCCAGGAGGAGGCCGGCAAGATGGATATCGTTGCGCTTGACAAGACCGGCACCATCACCGCAGGTGAACCCGAGGTGACGGATCTCTATCCCTCGGAGGGTGTGAGCAGGGAAGAGCTGCTGACGCTCGCGGCGTCTTTGGAAAAGCCCTCTGAGCACCCGCTTGCAAAGGCGATCCTGCGCCGCGCGGAGACGGAAGGGATTCAATTGATGGATACGGAGGGCTTCAGCGCGCTGCCAGGCCACGGCCTTAAGGCCAGGATTGACGGCGCGGAGCTGCTCGGCGGTTCGGGCAGCTATAT
>JAFZQQ010000045.1 GCA_017620315.1 Oscillospiraceae bacterium
AGTTAAGAGTTCTCCTTAATTATCTATCGTAGCGTTTCAAACAGGCGGGTTCTGACCACTTTTGTACCAATTCTACTTTACTACTTCGACTTCTTAAGTGCCTTAGCTTTTCACTAAGGAACGAGTCGCACCGCTGCCCTGTGCCTTGTGAATGGTCGAGGCATAGGCGAGATCGAGCTCTTTTACGGACTCCATGGGGTAGGAGACAAGGCGGCTGTCGTAGTCAACGGTAAGACCGTCGCTCTCAATCGCTGTGATCGTCCCGACGTCGCCGTTGAAGACACCGGTTCCAATCGGATTTCCGTTGCGGTCATACTGCGCCGCGTCATAGTTGTTCTTCGTTTGCATGACGCGGTCATTCAGCCGAAGGATTTTCCCGCCGCAGGATATTTCGGGCTTGTCCGGGGAGGCGGGGTTGACTTCCGCTTGGATCAGCGCGTTCAGCCGATTCGCGGATACGTCGCCCGTATCCCTGAACGGGGACAGAATCTGGACCTGGTCGATGCCGGCTCTTGCGACATTCTGACGATAGAGCCTCCGGATGACCTCGGTCGCGTCCTCCTGCGTGTCCGCCTTATGAAAAGAGAAGTCCTCGCCGTAGTAAAGCTCTCCCTTTGCCTCGTTGATGAGCTTTGCGTTGTAGGCGATCAAGCTGCCCTCGGCTTGGCGGAAGATCTGATCCAGCACCGTAACGGGCACGAGCTCGCTCGCAATCAGCTCTCTGAACACACTGCCGGCGCCGACGCTCTCCAACTGGTCAGCGTCTCCGACCATCAAAAGCTTCGTATCCTGCCGAAGCCGTGAAAAGAGCTGGTGCGCCAGCCACATATCCACCATGGAACACTCGTCCACAATGAGAAGATCCGTGTCCAGCGGGGAAGAAGGCTGCCATCCGCAGTCGTCGCCATGCAGCTTGAGCAGGCTGTGCAGTGTCACCGCGTCCGTGATTCCCGTGGTTTCCGCCATGCGTCGGCTTGCTTTGCCGGTTGGCGCGGCAAGAGCGATCTTTCCGTTCGGATAAAGCGGGCGATAGGCTTCGATGACCGCGCGCAGCACGGTACTCTTACCTGTACCGGGGCCTCCAGTGATAATGGAGAAATTGCTTCTCAGCGCCTTGCTGACGCCTTCGATCTGTCTTTCGGACAGGACGATGCCAAGTTTTCCCCTGGTTCTCTCCAGAGCAGAAGACACATTCAGCGGTTGAACCGGACGCACTGCCATGCGAACGGCCTGTACCGCGGTTTCACTCTCCTGCTTGAACACATTGGGAAGATAGATTTTTCCCTGATTGGCAACGACTACGTCCGATTGAACCATCTTTTCCAGTTCTTTTTGCACCTGCGGCGGTTTGATCCACTGCGTCGGATAGGGGATGCTCTCGTTGAGAAGCAGCAGCGAGCTCTGGATCAGCTTGTCAGCCTCCAGAAACAGGTGCCCCTTTTCGTTGCGTGATTGCTCCAACGTGTAGAAAAGCGCGCCTTGGACGCGCATGGGATCGTAGAGGTTGCCGCCGGACTTCTGCACGATGGCGTCGACCTTTTTGAACCCGAACGTAGGCATCTGACAAAGCCGATAGGGGCTTTCGCGTATCAGGGCGACGCCCCCGGGACCGAAGTGCTGATAGATCTTCATCGCCGTGGTGGGTGTGATCTTGAACGGCGCGAGGATCGTCATCAGGTCTCGCAGCACCTTGCTTTCCGCGTAGCCCTCCTTGATCTCCGTCAGCTTTTCCTCGGTAATGCCGCGGATCTCCAAAAGCTGCTCGGGATGGCTCTCAATCACGCTCAGAGACTGCGTGCCAAACCGCTGTACGATTGCGTCAGCGGTCTTCGGGCCAATGCCCTTGAGCAGACCGGAGGCAAGATAAGCTCGTATCCCCTCAATGGTCGGAGGGATCACTTCGCCCCAGCGTTCGACCTGTAGCTGCAAGCCGTATTTGCCATCGACCCAGTTGCCCTCTAAGTCCATACTGAGCGCCGTACTCTGCGGCAGATCGTACCCAACCGCCGTAAATCGAATCAGATGGTCGGCATACTTAAATGGGCTTTTGGCTCCGTTTGGGATCATCAGGTCAGCAGTTTTCACACGCATGACGGTGTATTTGCTGTTTGGGTTAAAGTAGATTACCTTGTCAAAGGCTGCTACTATGCCCATTGTGTTCACCTCTTTTTCCTTATGCCGCAAGCGGCTTGGTCTGTTTGATGCTGAATCTGCGGCTTTCCTGAATGGTGACAAACTCGTCGTAGATGTCGGGATGCACAATTTTGAGCCGATCAAGGTTCTCCTTGGAAATACCGGGCTTGCGGACGGGATTATAGGTGACACGGATGCCGCCGTCGCCGCAATCATAAAAAGCGGTGCTGCTCCTGCCCATGGCCGCGATGATGAGCGCCTTGATGCGGTTCATCTCAGATTCGATCGCCTTTTTATCCGTGTCGCATCTGCCGCGCTGCTGCTGAAGCTCCATGTACCGCTGGACAAGAGCGTACTGCGATACGTCCAGCTCAGTTGGCGGGATGTCCTTTTCGTTCGGACCGAGCCAGCGATTCAAGCTCTCCATGATGAGATCGCCGCCTTCGGTATAGGGCGGGGGATTCTTGGCAAGCACATAGTCGTTCCAAAAGGCGCTCTCCAGCGTAATCAGCTCATTTTCGTAGTCCATATCCCGGTCCAGCGTGCGGATGATTGTTTCGTCCTCTGTATTGCCATATAGACAACAGAAATAGACTCGGTCTATGTTCATCACGCACATATAGTGCCTCGCCTGGCTCTCGTAGTAGATGGGAACGATCTCTTTGCCGTTGTACCACCAGTTGTCTTTTGCGTTGTAGTTGCAGGTCTTGATCTCAAGGATCGCCGTGCCGCCGTCCGGCAGTTCGACAAGGTAGTCGAGATCGGCCAGCATCCAGGGGTAGGCGGGGTGTTGGAACATAGACTTGCGCTGATAGACCTTGAAGCCGGTCTTTTTTTCAAAGATCCGCGCCACAAGCGGTTCAAGGAGGTGTCCGACCTCGAGCTGCACCCAGCTGCTGACTTCGTCAAAGACAGAGACGACGCCGAGCTTGTCATAGTAGAGGTCTCGGGCTGTTCGCCAAGGCGAGATCCCAAGAACCGCCGCCGCATCGCTGCCACCGATTCCTTGCCGTCGATAATTCAGCCACTCCTCGCGGGAGAGACCATCAGTATCGACCAGTACGGACGGCTGGTAGGATTCCTTCATGCGAATACGCCTCCTTTGCGGGCGCGACGCTTGATACGCTTTTGTCTCATGCTGCGGATACGGGGTGAGCGTTCACGCCCTCCGGGTCTCCAGCGTTTCTTATACTTCATGCTTTTGCTCCTTTCGATTTTTCTCAAAGCCTTTCGGCGTTTGGACAACAAAAAAAGAGCGGGAATGACAGAAAACGGCTGAAAACCGTTCTTCCTCGTCAAAACGAGGTCGTCATTCCCGCTCTCGCGGTAGGGGATCATGCCCCTTAGATAATAAAAGTCAGCGGTAAGCGCCAAATAGGCGCAGTAATACCGCTGATAAACGTACAAAACCCAGCATAACGTGTGCAATGCGGAAAACCGAAGTCTTCTGCGGAAGGCGATAAAGCCAACCCCCATTCGGGGACGCACCATCGATCAATAACAGTGGGAGAATACCATGTGCAGCGGCATTTGTCAATCGAAAAAGCGCGAATTATCAAGAATAATTCTGTCCTGAACTTGGTAGAAAAGAAGCACTCGCGATGTCTCTGTCTTTCGGAGAGACGAAGTGCCGCATATTCGGTGTTCCGACCTTCGCGTACCTTGAAAACGGAACATCAGTATGCAAGTAAAATGACCCGTGTGACGCTTTGGACGCCATGACCGCCTGCAATACAGCAGCGAGGCTCTGTACAGGGGCGCGAGCGATCCTCCAAAGCGTGGACAGACGTTTGCAGCGTCGGAGAACGGGAAAAGCACGCAATTTCCGTACCGCAGGATAAAAGGGGATACTGGGAGATCGGCCTGGGCAGCTTCGTCAACTGCCGCCACCGTCCGCCGGTATGCGCCGCCGCAGCAAGAGGCGGGCTTGCATACTCCCGAGCCGGGGGTGTGACGAAGGGCGGTCCGGCCGCCTAACAATACGGCTTAATCAAAATATAAGTAAGCAGAGCAACGATCCATCCGCAGACAATAATGGTATGGATAGTTATTGTGCAAAGCACCCAAGCATTATAGAGATAATATACAGAGATGGGATATGGTGGCTTTTGTAAAGTGCTATTATTTTACAGTTGAGTCACATGCAATTTCAGCTTTAATTATAAAAAATACAAACAGGGATAGATGTAAAATTTTCAACTGTAAAGCATTATCACTTGCTAATACTTATGAAAAGAGGAATGATGGCCGTGAAAGAGGTCCCTATCTCTGAAAAATATATGCTGTCTATTGAAGAAGCAGCTGCTTATTTTCGCATAGGTGAAAACAAGCTTATGAACTTTGCGCACGAGCATATGGATGCAGATTGGCTGTTTTTTAACGGGAATAGAATTCAGATAAAACGCACAATGTTTGAAAAACTGCTCGACGGGATAAATACATTATAAATAAAATTGACTATGTATGCTTGAAAATGAAAGTCTGATATAGTATAATAATCAAATATGTCAGGCTCCTGTTAAGAAAGGAGCTTATTCAATGAGTGGCGAAAAACGAAAAGACAAAAAGGGTCGCATTTTGTTAAGGGGTGAGAGACAGAGAGCGGATGGTAGATATGAGTATCGTTTTGTAGATGAGTGCGGAGAGCGGCAGACGATTTATAGCTGGAAGCTCGTAGAAACTGATTGCGTCCCTGTGGGCAAACGCTGTGCGACAGCGCTCCGAACCATGGAGAAGCGAGTCCAGAAAGACATTGATGACGGGATACGCGTCAATGAAGCTGACAGAGTAACAGCGAATGAACGGTTTGATAAATGGATTGAAGACAGCAAGACCGTTTTAGATGCTGATACAATCGTTAGCTATGTATCATTATATAATAAGCACTTTCGGGATTCGCTTGGCCGGAGAAAACTGAGAAACATCCGAAATTCTGACATAAAAAGGCTTTATTCTGATATGGTCGATGTAAAGGGATTATCGGTTTCTACTGCGCAATCACTTAATTCAGCTGTCTCGCAAATGTTTCAAGCAGCCGTTGATGATGAGATCTTACGCAAGAACCCGGCAATAGGTGCTACATTTCGCCTATCAACTATGCATCGTGGTGAAAAAGAGGAAAAAGATGCCCTTTCGCCTAAAGAACAGGCAAGACTCCTTGAGTTTGTGAGAAAATCGCCAAGGTTTTCAAGGGTTTATAACCTTATGGTCGTCCTTTTCGGAA
>JAFZQQ010000046.1 GCA_017620315.1 Oscillospiraceae bacterium
AGAGCTGAAAGTGAGAAAACAATTTGAAATATATGTATTGGCAAAAATAATAGCATGGCAAACCCTTTTTTTCAAGCCTGAATACATAAAAATCCTCACTTGGCATTGTAAATCAAACTTCTGTGTGCTATGCTTCACTTTGCACACAACAATAAGGAGAAACGGTCAATGGAAAAGGTGCTGCTTCATTCCTGCTGCGCGCCGTGCTCGGTCTATTGTGTCGACGCGCTTCGCGCCGAGGGCATAGAGCCGACGTCGCTGTGGTTCAACCCCAATATTCACCCATATCAGGAATACAAGGCGCGTCGGGATACGCTGATCGGCTATGGCGAGACAGCGGGCTTTGAGGTCAGGATCCTGGACGACTACGGCCTTCGTGACTTTGTGCGCGCCGTCGCCTCCGATATAGAGGGACGCTGCGCCCACTGCTATTCCATACGCCTCGGCACTGCGGCAAAATACGCCGCGGAGAACGGCTTTGCGGCGTTTACCTCGTCACTGCTGATATCGCCGTACCAAAACCATGAGCTGCTGCGCGAGACCGGAGAGGCTGCGGCAAGGCTGTACGGAGTCGAATTTCTCTACCGCGATTTCCGGCCGGGCTTCAGAGAGGGCCAGGCAAAGGCGCGCGAGCTGGGACTGTATATGCAGAAATACTGCGGCTGCGTCTTTTCCGAGGAGGATCGCTATCAAAAGCAGATCAATAAGGACAGGGAGCGGTTTGGAGGTAAGATGCTTGGATAATTATGTAAACTTGTTCTCTGCCTATCCGCTGATAGCGCTGCTGGGCTATGTGCTCGGCTCGTCAAATATGGCGC
Organism: Oscillospiraceae bacterium; assembly: GCA_017620315.1. GTDB lineage: Bacteria > Bacillota > Clostridia > Oscillospirales > Oscillospiraceae > Hominicoprocola. The sequence continues at coordinate 819 of JAFZQQ010000046.1, forward strand.
TGTATCTGGCAAAGCTCAAGGGCGTGGATATCCTGAACAGCGGAAGCGGCAACCCCGGCGCGTCGAACGCGCTTATCACCATGGGCTGGTGGGCGGCGGTGCTTGTGTGCGTTCACGATCTCATTAAGTGCAATCTTGCCGTTTGGCTTGCGGGGGCGCTGTTCCCGGATATCGCCTTCGCGGGCGCGGTCGCCGGAGCGGCAAGCATTATCGGACAGATGTACCCGTTCTACATGCACTTCCGCGGCGGCAAGGGCTTCGCGGCGTATCTTGCCGTCACGCTTGCGCTGGACTGGAAATTCGCGCTTTGCCTGTATGCGGTGCTGATCGTGATACTTGTTGCAAGCAACTACGTCGCTGTGTGTACCCTCACCACCATCGTCGTCGTGCCGGTCTGGTTCGCGGTCAGAGGCCGTTATACCGAGGCGCTGCTGATGCTCATACCGTCGGTCGTTATGCTGTGGAAGCACCGGGAGAACATCGAGCGGCTCAAAAACGGCACCGAGATCGGGCTGCGCAGCGCCAGCAAGGGCGAGCACCGGAGCAAAAAATAAGAACGGCCCGCTCTTTTCGGCTTGCCGAAACAGAGCGGGCGCTTTGCATATTACGTTATTTTACGCTTCCGTCGGCGTTGAATACAGGGAGCTTCTCGAGGAACTTGATGTCGCTGCGCTCCGCGGCGCCGCCCTCGGCGAGGACGGCCATACGTCCCGCAACAGTGCCGCCGGCCTTTTCGACCAGAGCCTCCATCGCCTTGAGCGAGCCGCCGGTGGAGATCACGTCGTCAACGATGAGGATCTTCTTCCCGCGGATGATCGCCGCATCGTCGCTGCCGAGGTAGAGCCTCTGGAGCGAGAGCGTGGTGATGGACTGGTCGTCTACGCAGATGGGATCGGGCATATATACCTTGGGACCCTTGCGGGCGATGAAGTATTTCTTTGCGCCGCTCTGCCGCGCCATCTCGTGGATGAGGGGGATGCTCTTCGCCTCCGCCGTGAACAGATAGTCGTAGTCGATGGACTCGGCGAGCTTGAGAAGGTCGCGCGCGCAGGCGACGGTGAGCTCGGCGTCGCCGAACATGATGAACGCGCCGATATACAGCTCGTCGTTGACCTTGCAGATGGGAAGCTCGCGGTCCAGCCCCGCGACATGCATCTTGTAAAACGCCATGGTATGGACTTCCTTTCGTTCTCAGAGTGGCAGACGGCGTATGCCGCCCGCAAAACACGGTATAATTATAACGTTTTTCGGGGAAAAGTCAACAGCATCGTGCCTGCAGCCAAATCCTTTTGTGAACCGCTCTGCGGGCGGAGCGTTGTATTACTCGACCACCTTGCCCGAATATGGAGCCAGCAGCTTTCTTATCTCGACCAGATTGACCTTTTGGTATTTGTCTGCCCACTTCAAAAGCAGCGATAAAGACTTCAGCGTCTCCTTTTTCCCTTGCTCCAGACCAAGCTTTCGGCGGACAAACCTGCAAATGATCCGATACCTGTACCGATATCCCGGAACGCTCAAAACATAGATCCGGTCTGCGTCCGCAAAGCATTGCCGGCACCATGTATAGTACACGCCCTCTACGATCCAGTCATCGTGCTTCAACACATCGCAAAGAAGCGCATCCCGCTCAAAGGGGTCTCTTTTCACGCCATAGGTATCTGATTGATTATCCCACTGCAGATCATCCAGATCATAGTGCCTGATGCCAAGCTCTTTGGACAGCTTTTCCGCAAGAAAGGTCTTTCCGCTCCCGGGGCCTC
>JAFZQQ010000047.1 GCA_017620315.1 Oscillospiraceae bacterium
CAGGTCGTGGGCGAAATCGTGCGCGAGAAGATGCTGCGCAATCTCGACAAGGAGATACCGCACGGCACCGCGGTGGAGATCACAAAGTTCTCCGAGCGCGACGACGAGGTCATTGAGGTCGAGGCGACTATCTACTGTGAAAAAAAGAGCCACAAGGGCATCATCATCGGCAAGAACGGCGAAATGCTCAAAAAGATCGGTGCCGAGGCGCGCCGCGACATCGAGCGCTTCATGGGCACAAAGGTCTATCTCCAGACCTGGGTGAAGGTAAAGGAAAACTGGCGGGATAACATGAACTATATCCGGTCGTTCGGATATGACGACAAATAACGCAAGGCTGCCAGTTTTCCGCGAGCGAAAGCGAGCCGCGCGTTAGCGCGTACTGCGGCGAAGCCGCGTGAAATGCCGGGGCTTTGCCCGAGAAATCAAAGATTTCTGGGCAAACTGGCGGGACAACATGAACTATATCCGGTCGTTCGGATATGACGACAAATAACGCAAGACTGCCAGTTTTCCGCGAGCGAAAGCGAGCCGCGCGTTAGCGCGTACTGCGGCGAAGCCGCGTGAAATGCCGAGGCTTTGCCCGAGAAATCAAAGATTTCTGGGCAAACTGGCGGGATAACATGAACTATATCCGGTCGTTCGGATATGACGACAAATAACGCATAAAAATGGCGTGCGGCTCACAATGAACCGCATGCCATTTTTGCATATTCTCACATCACACGTCAAACAGCTCGCAATATCTGTGCAGGATCGCGGCCGCCTGTGCGCGGGTCACGGGCTCGTCGGGGTAAAGCTCTCCGTCGACGTCTCCGAGCATAAGAGAGGTCTTGACCGCCCATTCAAGAGCTTCCTCCTCCGAGAAACCCTGGTTTGGCAGCGGAGTGGCGCGCAAGCGGTCAAAGAGATAAAGCAGACCGATCAACTCGCTACGGCTCAGCGCCGCAAAATCATCCTTGCCGGTCGGGAACCCGGAAAGCGCCGCCCAGGCGAGAGTATCGTAATATGCCTGCTCACTGTTGGCCGACACTGACGCGCCGGAGAGCCTGTACAGCAGCTCAAGCGCCTCCATATGCGTAAGCGCCTCGCAAGGCGCGTAATGGAAGCGCCCGCTCTCGGAAATGAGCCCGCGCTCTCCGAGATAGCGAATGTCGTCGCTGTACCACGCATCCTTTTTGGCTTTTGCGAGTCCCGCTTCGGAGACGACCACCGTGCAGAGCTTCTCAATGTCGCCGCAGCGGACGGATACGGTGCAGCTGCCGACACCGACAGCGCGTACGCTGCCCGTGCCGTCGGCGACTGCCACCGCAGGACAGTCGGAAATGTACATCACCGTCGGGTAGGTCGTTCCCTGCGGTTCACGCGTTATCGACAGCGACAGTATTTCGCCCGGAGCAAGCACCAATACGTCGTCCGACAGCGCGAAGTCGGTAGTCCACGACTCCGCCCAGGGGTTTTCTGGCAACGGGTCAGTCGGATCCCAGCGGCAAGCGTTGGTCGCGCCGGGAGCGGGCACCATCTTCTCCGGCTTGCCCAGCTCGCCGGGGTTGTCGGAATCGTAGATCGTTACCAGCGTGCCTGTTGCACAGTTTTCATAGATCCATTTAGCATCCTCGGTCTGAAGGCGCACACAGCCGTGAGAGGCAGGCGCGCCCAGATTGTCGTAATAGCCGGGGAGCAGCGTGTCCGACTGCGGACGGGCGTAGCAAACCGAGTGGAACAGGCACGAGCCCCGGAACTGAGAGAGATACTGCGCATAGACCCCGCCCATCATGAGATGCCAGCGGTACTTGTTCCCGATGGAGCAGTTGCCCTTGGGAGTCGCGTGCTGGGGTGCGCCCGCCGAGCAGAGCATCGCGCGAAGGGGCACGGAGTAAAAACCGTTCTCGTCAAGACCGTAAATGGTGACGGTGCTCATCTTGCGGTTTACCATAATGTAATAGGGATTCCCGTTGCTTTTCGTGTGTCGCGCGGGGATATCCTCCGCTGCACCGGCGGTGGACGGGACCAGGCAAAGACACAGCAGCGCGGCGAGCAATGCGGCACAGACGCGGTGTTTCATAGTGACTTCTCTCTCCCTTTTTGCAACAAAATGACTGCTTTTGCGGAACTGCGGACGGGTAAAGCACAGGGCTACATAACGCAATATGTGGTAACATAACACGGGGATGCCCCACAAATGTTGTGAAAAGCATCCTCAAATCTATGATATATAATAACACCTTTTTCGTACTTTGTCCACAGAAATCGACATTTTTTATCATTTGTAAAAAAGCCTGAATATTGCCATTTTCGACAGCATATGCTATAATCGCCGAGATGCAGATATTTCCACGCATCACCGCGGAGAATGCGTCCATGCTAAATCATATTTTCTGTGTTTTGGAGGAGAGGCGGCATGGACGGATACATGGAATTGTTTTTGCGCACGGGCAGTCCGGTGTTTTACACCGCGGCAAGAGCGGAAAACGCGGCGGAAGCCGCGGACGGGGAGCAGACTTCGGAATGTCGGAAAAATTTGTTACAAGGGGAATAGTCCTGCGTGAAACGCAGACAAAGGAGAGCGACAAGATCCTCACGATCCTCACAGCGGAGCGCGGACGGATCGCGGTGATAGCGCGAGGGGCGAGGAGAAAGAACAGCCGTATCGCCGCCGCAAGCGAGCTGCTGGCATACTCCGAGCTGGTGCTCTATGAGCGCGGAAACTGGATGATGCTCGACGAGGCATCGACGCTTGAGCTTTGGAAAAGCGTTCGCGGTGATGTGGAGCTGCTCTCGCTCGGCTCGTACTTTGCGGAGATGGCTGAGGCGGTCACCGGCGAGGGTGAGAGCGCGGACGCGATCCTCGCGCTTCTTCTGAACTCACTTTACGCGCTCGACAAGCTGGACAAGCCGCAGGAGCTGGTCAAGGCGGCGTTCGAGCTGCGCCTTCTTTCGCTCGCCGGCTACGAACCGCTGGTCTCTGACTGCGCGGTCTGCGGCGCGGAGGCGCCCGAGTCGCCGCTGCTCGATGTCAATGAGGGCGTTGTGGTTTGCGCCGCCTGTGCCGGCGCGGCCACAGGCAATATGCTTCGGCTGGATCCCGGCGCGCTTGCCGCTATGCGCCATGTCGTTCGCTCGGAGCCGAAGCGCATGCTTTCGTTTTTGCTCAGCGGCGATACTCTCGCGCGCTTTTCGGACGCCTGCGAGGCGTTTGCTCTTGCGCAGCTTGACCGCAGCTTCCGCACGCTGGACTTTTACAAGTCGCTCAGGTCGCGCGGAGCTTTCCCGGGAAAGAGCTGTGAATGACCGACAAAAACTGACAGGATAGGACATACATTTAGTATATAGGTGAAAGACATGACTGAGCTGTTTGAAAAATCCATACGGGTATTGGAGCTGCCGCGCGTGCTGGAGCTTTTGGAGCAGCGCGCGGTCAGCGACGCGGCGAAGGAGCGCGCCCGCGCGCTGGAGCCTTCGACGGATATCGACGAGGTTCGCCGTCTGCTGGACGAGACCGACGCCGCGCGCGAGATGATAGGGCTAAAGGGCAGCCCTTCCTTCTCGGGCGTAAAGAACGTTGCCGAGGCGCTTGCGCGCGCATCCCGCGGGGGTATGCTCAACACACGCGAGCTGCTGGATGTGGCGGCGCTTCTGATGAATGCAAGGCGCGCGCGAGAGTACCTTCCGGAAAACGTTGAGTCGACCGCGCTCGACAGGCTGTTTCACTCGCTGCACGGCAACCGCTATCTTGAGGAGAAGATCAACACCTCGATCATCGGAGAGGGCGAGATAGCCGACGGCGCGAGCACGGAGCTTGCCGACATCCGCCGCCACAAGCGCGCCGCAGCGGTGAAGGGCAGGCAGATACTGCAAAAGATCATCTCGTCCTCCAGCTACCGCAATGTGC
>JAFZQQ010000048.1 GCA_017620315.1 Oscillospiraceae bacterium
GTTGAGAAAAACAGAAAACGCGTCGATTGCGCGCGCGGGGGAGAGCGTGTTATCCTGATACTGCCGGATGAAACAGGGCGGCCGCCGAGACAGCCGGCAGAAAAGGAGACCATTTCCATGAATATCGGAATACAGATCAGGAATCTGAGAAACGAAAAGCACATGACGCAGGAGGAGCTTGCCGCTAAGCTGGGCGTATCGGCGCAGGCCGTCAGCAAGTGGGAGACCGGGATGAGCCTGCCGGATATCACGCTGCTGCCGCAGCTTGCCGCATATTTCGGCGTTGCGATCGACGAGCTGTTCGACTTCCCCGCGGAGGAGGAGTTCAAGCGGATCGAGAATATGTTCTGGCACGAGCGACGCATCCCGCCCGAGACCTTCGAGCGCGCCGTGCGCTTCCTGCAAAGGCAGATCGCCGAGGGCGGCGACGCCGTGCGCGCGAACGAGTGCCTCGCGTATCTCTATAACCACCGCGCCGCGAGCGACCATGAGCTTGCGGGTGAGTATGCCAAAAGGGTCATCGCCGCGGAATACGACCGAAGGGGAGGCTGGGTCGCCTATCAGGAGGCGAACCACGCCGTCTGCGGCGACGAGTGGTACGACAACCACTTCGCGGTCATCGAGTTCTGCAAGGAGGTGCTGCGCGAGCACCCGGACAGCTTCGACGCACTCTACGCGCTGATCGAAAACCTGCTGGCCGACAAGCGCTTTACAGAGGTCACGCCCTATATCGAAATGCTGGAAAAGGACGCAAAACGCGCGGCGATGGCGCTCTTTTACCGGGGCGACGTGGCGCTCGGACAGGGGAAGCTCGAAGAAGCCAGGGACCTTTGGAACCGAGGCGTCGAGACGGACCCGACGCGCTGGCAGTCGTGGACGGACCGCGCCGACCGCGTCAAGAAGCTCGGCGAGACCGCGCAGGCGGAGGCGGATTACGAAAAGAGCTTCGCCATCCAGTCCGCGCCGCGCTTTACCGACCCGCTGTTCTCGCTCGCGCAGCTTCATGAGCTTGCGGGCGAGTACGACAAGGCGATCCGCGACAACGAGCGCATCATAGAGACGCTTGCCGAGGACTATCATACCACCGACGGCGAGGAGGTCGACGGCGTGCGCCGCGACATAGAGCGCCTGAAAAAGCTGAAAAACAGAGCATGAAAAAACGGACAGGAGTTTGTTCCTGTCCGTTTTTTCATTGTTGAGTTTCGGAGCCTCCGGGCTCCGGGGCGTCGGATACGGTATACATCGGCTCGGGAAGCTCAAGCACCGCCGAGGCGCCTGCCTGAGCGTCCTCCGTCGGCTCAAGCGTCAGCTCGATAGGGGAATTCACCGCGCCGGCAAGCTCGCTGGACGCGGCTTCGGCGCCGGCGGCCTCCGCCGCCTTGGTAAAGCGCGCCTCCTCGGCCTCCTGCTTTGCCTCGCGCCGTCCCTCCTCGTGCGCTATGCGCGCGGACTCCTCGCTTTCGGCGCGCGCTTGGGCGAGAGCGTCGTCCTTTTCCTTCGCCGCCTTTTGCAGCTCCTTTTCCATCACCTTGCGCGTGTGCTTCTTGTCGATCAGGTGGACGATGTGTGCGACCGACGCCGCAAGCACGAGGGCAATGCCGATCCAGCTTGCGAGCTTGAGCGAGAACATCGTTTTGAGCGACCAGTAGCTCTGCTGTATGCCGAGGAAAAAGAACAATACCGCAAGCGCGAGCGATATGCCGAAGAGCAGTACCCATATAACGGACTTCACCGCCGAGTTTTTACGCGCGCGCAGATAATTGATAAAGAAATACACGGCCAGCAGGAAACAGGCGGGGTATTGCGCGTATAAGAGATATTTCCAAGTGATCGCAGTCATGGCAAACCTCCGTCAGAGCGAGCATTTTTCGCGGTGGAGATATTCTCCGCGCACATCGCCGGTCAGCTTTCCACCGTCGACCGCAAGGGCGCCGCGCAGATAGACCGAGCGGACGGAGCCGACGGTCTCGAAGCCCTCAAACGGCGTGTAACCGGCCTTCGAGGCAAGCTCCGCGCCGCGGAGCACATGGTTTGCCTTGGGGTCATAGACGACGATGTCGGCGTCGCTGCCGGGAGCGATAACGCCCTTGCGCGGAAAGAGCCCGTAGAGCTTGGCGGGGTTTTCCGAGAGCGCCCGGCACATCGTCGCAAGGCTGATTTTGTGCGCCGCGACTCCGGCGGTATAGACCAGCTCGCCGCGCGTCTCGACGCCGGGGAGCCCTCCGGGTATCTTTGTGAAATCGTCCCGCCCGAGCTCCTTTTGCTTTAGAGTGAAGGAGCAGTGGTCGGTCGAAACGGTCTGCACCGTGCCGCGGCGAAGCGCGGCCCACAGCGCCGCGGCGTCGTCGCGGGAGCGTAGAGGCGGCGCGCAGACATAGCTTGAGGCGATGGCGAAGTCGGGATCGTAATAAAGAGAACCGTCCAGCAGAAGGTACTGCGGGCAGGTCTCGGCATAGACCGTCTGGCCGCGCTTGCGCGCGGCTTCAATCTCAAAAAGGGCCTCACTGTTCGTGGTGTGGACGATGATGACAGGCGTATCGACCGCCTGAGCAATGCGCAGCACGCGGTTGACCGCCTCGGCCTCGAGACAGGCGGGACGCGCGAGCGGATGCGAGGAGACGCTTGCGGCGCGCCCGCTCGCCTTCAACTCGGCGATCCTTGCGTCGATGGCGCCGGCGTTCTCGCAGTGGAAGCCGCAGACGCCGCCGCGCAGCTTGAGAGCCTTGAGCGCGCGGTAGATATCCTCATCGCTCAGCAGCATGGCGGGGTAAGTGAGGTACATCTTGAACGAGGTGATGCCCGCGGCGAACATATCGTCCAGCTCGCGCTCTATGTTCTCGTTCCAGTCGTCGATCGTCATATGGAAGCCGTAGTCGCAGCTGCAGCGCCCGTCTGCCTTTTTGTGCCAGAGCTCAAGCCCGTGGGCAAGCGTTTCACCCTTGTTTGGGCAGGCAAAGTCGATGATGGTCGTCGTGCCGCCGCGTACAGCGGCGCGCGTGCCGCTTTCAAAATCATCGGCGGTCGTGGTGCCGGCGACGTCAAGGTCGAAATGCGTGTGCGCGTCGATAAAGCCGGGGAAGAGGTAGCAGTCGGAGACGTCGACCACCTGAGCGTCCCACGGCGCGTCGGACAGGACATGCCCGACCTTTTCGATCTTCTCTCCGTCGATCAGAACGTCTGCGCGTCTGCTTGAATGTCCTGAGACGACAAAGCCTCCGCGAAGGACTGTTTTCATTGGCTGCACTCCTAACTTGGTTTAAGAATCAACAGCTACAGCATAGCATATTCTTTGCGGAATTACCATAGCAAAAATGCAAAAAAGTAGCCCGGGATGCTGTAAAGCACCCCGGGTTTACAAAGTCATGTTTCAATGGATTATTTATAGAGATAGCTGTATTTATCGCGTATCGTGAGGATAAACTCCAACAGCATCGGGGGTATGCCGCAGTCCCCGTCTGAGAGGTCGTAGTCCTTCACGCCTTCGAACATACGAACGCGCGCCAGGTTCCCGCCGAGGAACAGCACGCCGGAGTTCTTGCTGTCCTCCATGTCCTCCGCGGTCTGGAAAAGCGTGAACTTGTCGTGGCAGGGCTCGGAGGAATAGGGGCAGAACTGCGTGCAGTTGCCGCACTCGTTGCACATCTTGTCGATGTGCAGTATCTGATGGGAGTTGTCCGCAAGACGTATGACGACATTCGCGCGGTTGGGACAGGAGTCGACGCAGTTCTCGCAGACAATACCGCATTGCAGGCAGCGCTCGCCCTCACAGCAGACGTCGGCCGACATTGCGAGCACGCCCTTCTTCGCCGCGGCTCCGGGGCGGCAGGTATAGGCCTCCTCGGGAATGGAGTATTCATGCTTTTTGCCGATGACCGCTTCTGCGAAGGCCGCAGCGTCCGCGATGCCCTCGACGATGGTCGCGGGGCCGCGGTGCGCGTCGCCCGCGCAGTAAACGCCGTCTGCGTTTGTCTTGAACGCGGGGCCCTTGCGCTCCATCTCTATGCCGTTTGCAGACATCAGCTCACTGTCGACCTGCTCGCCGACGGCAGAGATGACGAGGTCGCAGGGGATCGTGAAGGTCTCGCCCGTGGGCTCGGGGCTGCGGCGGCCGGAGGCGTCGGGGGCGCCGAGCTTCATCTTCTCGCAGGTCAGCGCGCCGTCCGCCTGCCTGACGGGAGCGGCAAGCTCAATGAACTCCACGCCCTCGTCAATGGCGAGCTTCAGCTCGTGCTCATCCGCAGGCATTTCCTTCTTCGTGCGGCGGTAGAGTATCGCGGCATGCGCACCCGCGCGCTTCGCCACGCGCGCGGCGTCCATGGCGGTATTGCCGGCGCCGACGACAACAACGCTGCCGCTGAGAGTGGGCTTGACCTTGGTTTTCATATCCTTCATCCACTGGATCACACCGGCTACATTGCCCTCGATGTCAAGCTTTCCGGGCTTCCATGCGCCGGTCGCCATAAGGATATGGGTATAGCCCTGCTTTTTGAGCTCCTCGACCGAGGGAGCGGGCGAACCGCATTTGACCTCAACGCCGTATTTTAGCATAAGGGCGATATCCTTGTCGATAGCCTCGTCGCTGATGCGGAAGGCGGGGATGACATAGCGCGGAACACCGCCGAGTTTCTCTTCGCGCTCGAATATCGTGGTCTCGACTCCGGCTCTGCCGAGGAAGTACGCCGCGGCGATACCCGTCGGGCCGCCGCCGACGATGGCGGCTTTCTTGCCCTCAACCCTGGATGGACGCTTAATGGACGCCATAAGCGCGTCATAGCCGTGCGCGGCGGCGACAAGCTTGGTGTCGCGGATGTGTATGGACTCGTCGTAGAAATTGCGGGAGCACCTGTTCTGGCAGCGGTGCGCGCAGATCGTGCCGGTGATGAAGGGCAGAGCATTCTTCTCGGTGATGAGCTTGAGCGCCGGTCCGTAGAGCCCCTTGCGGCAAAGCTCAAGGTATTCGGGAATATCCTGCTCGATGGGGCAGCCGCCCTTGCAGGGCGCGGTAAAGCAGTCGAGCCAAGGCACCTGCTCCTTGCTCTTGCGCGAAGGCAGGGGCTTGATGGGCTTGAGATGGTGGAAATCGTGCTGCGCGGCGGCGGCAAGCTCGGAAATGCCGGCGGTATAGGTGCCGTCGAATGCGTGATAGGGCAGCTTTTCCACCTTTTCGACCATCTGCCTCAGCCGGTTGTAGCCGCCGGGCTTGAGGATGGTCGTTGCAACGGTGATGGGCCATATGCCGGCCGCAAACAGCTTGTCACAGTTGAAATACTCCGCGCCGCCGGCGAAGGATATTCGCATTTTGCCGTCAAACGCGCGGGAGATGCGATTGCACATCTCAATGGTAAGCGGGAAGAGGCTTCGTCCGGACATATACATCTCGCTGCCGGGAAGCTCGCCGCGCGTGGTGTCGACGGGGAAGGTGTTGGAGAGCTTGAGACCGAACTCAAGTCCGCAGCCGTCCGCAAGCTTCTGCAGCCTGCCGAACATCGGCACGGCGTCCTCCCACTGAAGATCCTCGTTGAAGTGATGCTCGTCAAAGACGATGTAATCATAGCCCATGCCGTCGAGAATGCTGCGCGCGGTCTTGTACCCGAGAATGGTCGGGTTGCACTTGACAAAGGTGTGCAGATGCTTCTCGGAGATGAGATACGAAGCTATGCGCTCGATCTCCTGCGGGGGACAGCCGTGCAGCGTCGAAACGGTGACGGAACGTGAAACGCGCGGGGAGATGGCGTCGATATAGTCGCTCTGCGCCGGGAACAGCTCCTTGAGAACGCGCTTGCACTCATTGAACTGCGGCGTTTTCGAGGCGTCCATCATATTATCAATGTATGTGTTGACCTTATCGCCCTTGATTCCCTCAAGGTCATAACCGACGGACATGTTGAATGCGAAGCCGTTCGGATCGCCGAGACCGTAGACCTTGGAGATGACCTTGAGTGCGCACCACGCCTTGATATACTCGTCCTGTGCCTGAGGAACGGTCAGCTCGGTGGACCATTCCTGATTATACCCCTCGTCCATTGCAAGAATGCAGGGGCGGGGGACGCAGGCGGCAAGCTCGGCGCCGTCCATCTTCTGCACGGTCTTTACCTCAAAGAAGCGGGCACCGGCAAAGTAAGCCGCGATGATGTTCTGAGCGAGCTGGCTGTTGGGGCCGGCAGCGGGGCCAAAGGGCGTCTCGATGCGCTCGCCGAAGATGGGAAGGGATTTGCCTCCGGCGTGATATACCTTGTGGACGCCGAAGATGTCGCCCGTGCGGGCGTACTCGGTCACGACCCAGTTCATCAGGGACTCAAAGGGAATGGGATACATTTTTTCAGACATGATCTTTTTCCTCCTCCACACACTCGACAGGCCGCTTGAAGGTGATGAAGAACGCGCCCCTTACCTGCGTGGACGTCGCCATATAATCGTAGGTGACCAGCTCCCAGCCCTCCGCGGCTCTCTGGTTGAGCAGATTGTCCAGCTCAATGGCGTCGTTTTCGTTTGCCTTGTCGGACCAGAACTTCGTGCTGACCCACAGGATCTCACTGAAATACTCGTACATAATTTACCTCCCAATCATCAGTAAACGCAGTGATTCAACTCGCCCCAGAGCTTCTTTGCGGCCTCAAGGATGTGTGCGTTTTCAGCCTCTTCGTCGATGCCGACGAGCTCGCGGTCACGCATAAGCAGTTTGCCGTTCGCGATCGTCGTCTGGCACTGACGTCCGGTCATTCCGAAGAGCATATGCCCGTCGATGTTCGCGTCGGAGAACGGGGTGAAGGGCTTGTAGTCCATGACGATGATGTCCGCCGCCGCGCCCGGTTTCAAAACGCCGAGCGGATCGGGGAAATACTTCGCGCCGATCTTCGCGTTGTTCTTGAAGAGCATGTCCGTTACCTCGCACCAGGCGACGTTCGGAAGACAGGCATTGGAACGCTGCGAGCAGAGCGCGACCTTGATGGATTCGAGCATGTCGTTGGTGTAGGCGTCGGTGCCCATGCCGAGCAGAATGCCCGCCTTGTAGAGCGGCAGCACCGGGCAGATGCCGACCGCGTTGCCCATGTTGCTCTCCGGATTGTTGACGACCATCGTATTCGTGTTCTTTATCAGCTCTATCTCCGCAGAATTGACATGGATGCAGTGACCGAGGATGGTCTTCTCGCCGAGGATCCCATGATCCTGCAGGCGCTGTACGGGGCGGCGGCCGTAATTCTGAAGACTGTCGTAAACGTCGTTCATGCCCTCGGAAACATGGATGTGATAGCCCGTGCGTCCGTTGTTCGCCTCGACCATGCGGTCAAAGGTCTTGTCGGAAATCGTGAAAAGCGCATGCCCACCGAACATCGCCGCGAGCATCGGATCCTTCTCCTTTTCGCACTCGCTTATCCAGTCGGCATTCTCGCGTATAGCCTGCAGGCATTTTTCCTCGCCGTCGCGATCGGAGACCTCATAGCAAAGGCAGGAGCGGATGCCGAACTTCTTTGCGCTTTCGCCGATGGTATGCAGCGAGCCGGGTATTTCGCCGTAGGAGGCATGGTGGTCAAAAATCGTCGTCACGCCCTGTTTGATGCAGTCGATATACAGCGCGTCCGCACTGGCGCGCGTGCCGTCCATGTAAAGGTGACGGTCGATAGCCCACCAGGTCCCGTCGAGCACCTCGTAGAAATTCGTTGGGTTGTTGCCCTTTATGGAAAGTCCGCGGGCAAGTGCGGAATAAATATGCGTGTGCGCGTTGATGAGGGCAGGCATAATGACGCCGCCCTTCGCGTCTATGACGTCAGCGCCGGGGTATTTTGCGCGAAGCGCGGCCTCCTCGCCGACCTCGACGATCCTTGTGCCCTCGTAGGCTACGGCGCCATGCTCATAGTAGCCCTGGGCGGATTCATCCCTTGTGATGAGCCTTCCGTTTGTGACAAGTGTCATGCTGTACTCCTCCTCATTATAAAATCATAACAAAAAAGCTTCCGCACGGGAGTCGATACAGCCCGTGCGCGAAGCACTTCGTTACAGCTATCAAAAGCTATTTTAATATAATTTGCACGAAAACGCAAGTGGAAAAACAGAAAAAATTATCACTAATCCCCAGAAAAACAGGAATACCCCGCGTTGGCCGTGTAGCGCACGTTATAACCTGCACCCAAAGGACAGGTGGGTCGCCTCCGTCCGGCATCACTGCTTCCAACATCCAACCGTGTTCGAGACACAGCCGGGAGGCCTGCAAACCGCCATCCGATCCGGCATCCCTTATAACGAAATGTGGGTTATAGAAAACGCTATCACGAACCACGCAGGGTATATTGCCTTTTCAATTGTGCCTTGGGATCAGACCTTGTTATCATCGCCGCTCTCGGCGGAGGAAGCGCTGTCCTGAGAGAGAACGGTTTCCTCGACCTGAGTGCTTGCCTTGGCTTCCTTTGCGGATTTCTGCTCATTGGATATCATCATCAGATTGCCGCTGATAAAGACCAAAAAAGCAAATGTGAATGCAACGACCGGAAGCGTCAAACGCTTTTTGTCGAGGTAGCAGAATAGAAACCAGATAAATGCGAGAAGAAGCCCGTAAAACCCGACAAGAAAGACGAGCGCGCTTGATCTGCTGAGTATCTCGCCGACGACGGACAATACGCCGCCGATGACGTCCAAAATCGGCTTTAGAAAATCCGATACGATCCCAAATATCTCGCCGACCTTGCCGAATATGCCTGAAATTGTGCTCAATACGCCTTTTACAGCTTCCATTGCTCACAAACCTTCCCTGACACGAGCGCCGCCCCGGCTTGGAGGAGCGTTACTCCTCGTCGCCTTCGAGGATCTGCTCCATAAAGAGGTCATAGACCGTGTTTATCTCGTCCTCATCCTCTATCTGGACAAGCATTTCCTCGCCGTTGACGGTCTCGGACTTCAGAATGATAAGACCGTATTCTTCCTCATCCTCGCTGCCCTCGTCCTCCTCGTCGACAACGGGGAAGAAGGCACGGTACATTATGCCGTTGTGCTCCAGCGCGTCGATGAACTCAAGCTCGATCTCCTCGCCGGTCTCATCGTCGATAAGTGATACAAAATTCGGACCGAAATCCTCGCCCATGGGAAACCTCCGACTGACCTTGTGTTGCTTCTATGTGGGTATTATACACTATAATTGCGCGCGACGCAAGTGTTCTTTTGTAAAAAAATGCAAAGTCGTCAAAAAATTTTGATATACCGCAGAAAAAACCGCAAACTACCCAAAAAAAGTCTGATAATTCCGCAAAGTTGGGCAAAAATCGACTTGACAGGCGTGGTAATATATGTTTGTTATGGTGTAAAATCAGGTGAAAGCGCAGAAATGCAAGGAGGCTTTCCGCCGGAAAGGAGACTGCCGCACATGGAAGAATACAACGAAGACAGTGTGCGCGAGGCTGCGCCGAAACGCACGGGCACCCGGAAAAAGAAAAAAAGCGCCGGCAGGATCATCGGCGGTATACTGCTCGGCATACTCAAAACTATTTTTACGCTCCTTGTCATAGGGCTTTTGACGGGGCTGCTGTTCTATCGTACCTTCATGCACTATGTCGACACCGTGCTCGAGCCGGAGATGGACGTCGATATCGCCGCGTATTCGCTCAAGCAGAGCTCGGTCATCTATTATCCGGATACCGAAACAGGGCAGTGGGTAGAGCTTACGAAGCTCCACGGCGAGGAGAACCGCACGCTGGTTGATTATCGCCAGGTTCCGGATCATGTTGTCAAGGCGCTTATCGCGATCGAAGACGAACGCTTTTACGAACACGAGGGCGTGGACTGGAAGAGCACGGCCAAGCAGATCCTCAATATGCTCACGGGACAGAAGGTGCGCGGCGCCTCAACCATAACCCAGCAGCTTATTAAGAACGTCACGGGCAACAATCAGGTGACGATCAGACGAAAAATTCTTGAAATATTTCAGGCGCTTCGCGCGCATAAAAACTATTCCGAGGAGGACATACTCGAAAACTATTTCAACCTTGTCTACTTCGGGCATAACGCCTACGGCATAGAGGCGGCGTCGGAGACCTATTTCGGGAAAAATGTCAGCGAGCTCACGGTTGCCGAGGGCGCTGCGATCGTCGGCATCACTCAAAACCCGTGGCAGTTCGATCCGCTGCGCTCGGACTGGTCGCGCGAACAGAACCGGGACCGACAGCTCACGGTGCTTTACAAGATGAACCAGCTGGGCTATCTCACCGATTCGCAGTATAAGAGCGCGAAGAACGAAAAGATGGTATTTGTGGGCGACAAGGATTATGTCGCGCAGGAGACTGAGGAACCGGAGACCGACGGGAACGGTGAAACTCTGGAGACGGAGGAGACCGCGGAGACAAACGAAGAGCTGGATTCCTTCTTTGTCGAGCAGGTTTTCCGCGACGTTGTTGAAAAGCTCAAAGAGGAGAAAGGCTACAGCACGCTTGCCGCGCAGCGCCTGCTTTATACCGGCGGCTATAAGATCTACTGCACGATGGATCCTGCGCTGCAAAAGATCGTTGAGGAGGTTTACGCCGACCGCTCAAACTTCAATTATACCTCGGAAAAGGGAGAAATGCTCCAGTCCGGAATGACGATAATCGACAACTATACGCATAATATCGTCGCGATCGCGGGGCGCGTCGGAGAGCGCGAGGGTGCTTTCGAGTGGAGCTACGCCGCAAGTCAGAGCCAGTGCGGAAGTGCCATCAAACCGCTTTCCGTCTATGCTCCGGCAATAGACGCGGGCATCCTTACGGCGGCAAGCGTCATAGACGACTACCCGGTTATGGAGCTCAACGGGAATCCCTATCCCGTCAACGCATACTCGGGTTACCGCGGATTACTCACCATTCAGGACGCGCTGAGGATATCCTCCAATACCACGGCGGTGCGAACTCTTTTGAAGCTTACACCCGCGGTTTCATTTGCGTTCATGGAGGAAAAGCTGGGCTTCAACCTGGAAAATGATGATTTGACCGCGGCGGGCGCTCTTGCCCTTGGCGGACTTACAAAGGGAGTCTCGACCATCGAGATGGCCGCCGCTTATTCGGTTTTTGCCAGCAACGGCGTCTACACCGAACCGCGCACGTTTATTGAGGTGCGCGACAGCTATGGCAACATCGTCATCGACAACAA
>JAFZQQ010000049.1 GCA_017620315.1 Oscillospiraceae bacterium
ACCGCGCGGTCAGTCGGGACATTGTTCACACCGTACGCTTTGAACGGAAACATCATTCCAAGAATAGGCTTGCTGATAACGTATACAGATTCGTAAAAGCTTGTCATTGCGCAAGTTTCTCCCGGATAGTTTTCAGAATAAGATATTTGCTCTGCTCGAAATCCAGCTCTGAGGTATCGACGAGCACGGCGTCCTCAGCCCTACACAGCGGAGCGACTTCGCGGTGCGTATCGTTCCAGTCCCGCTGTCTGAGTTCTTCAAGCACTTCGTCATAGGGCTTAGGCGTGCCGCGTTGTTCAAGCTCGTTAAAGCGCCTTTTTGCCCTTACCTCGTCGTTGGCTGTAAGGTATATCTTGACCTCGGCGTCCGGGAGCACGACAGTACCGATATCCCTTCCGTCCATGATAACGCTTTGCTTTCGCGCCAGAGTCCTCTGCATTTCGAGCAGATAGTCCCTGACAAATGCGTATGCCGACACCGCCGAGGCATACATGGATATTTCGGGAAGCCTTATGTCGCCGCTGACGTCCTCGTTGCCGAGATACATATGCTGCATTCCGTCATCGCCGTACTTCATACCGATTTCAATATTCGGTAAAAGCGCCCTGATCCCATCCGCGTCGTTTTTATCGACGTCATTTCGGAATGCGGCAAGCCCTATGACCCTGTATATAGCGCCTGTGTCGACGTATGTTATCCCAAGCTCTTTTGCTACAGCCTTTGAAAGCGTGCTTTTCCCTGCTCCCGACGGGCCGTCCACCGCAACGGCAAAATGTGTTTTCTTCATATCTGTCCTCCGCTGTTTTGAAGCAGCCGCTTCGCCCGCGGCCTTTCCCGTAGCCCATGCTATCTGCAGATTAAAGCCTCCCGTATAGGCGTCAACATCCAAAACCTCGCCGGCAAAATAAAGTCCATGAACCAGCTTGGACTCCATGGTGCCGGGGTCGACCTCGCCGACCTTCACGCCTCCCGAGGTGATGATCGCCTCCTCAACGCCTCGCGTGCCCTCTACATCGATGTCAAATGACTTTAATGTCAATAAAAGGCGGCGGCGCTGCTCTCTTGTAACGGAGTTTGCCCTGGTATCGGACGGTATCTCCGTTCGGCGTACCATTACGGGTATCATGCTCCGCGGCACAAGTCCTCCGAGCACACTTGAAAAGGACTGATTGCTGCGTTCGGAAAGGTCGCGGAGCAGACGCTCGTCCAGCTTTTTTTCGTCAAGCGCCGGCTTCAGATCTATCGAAAGGCTGTAAGAGCCTTTCTCAAAGTCACGCATGTGCGCGCTTGCGGACAGAACCAGCGGCCCACTTACTCCGAAGTGGGTAAAAAGCAGTTCTCCCTGCTCGCTGAATATTGTTTTTTTCTTGTTATACTTGACAGTCAGGAGAATATTTTTGAGAGACAGACCCTGCATTTCGGCGCAGTCTCCGCCGGCGCAAACAAGAGGAACAAGCGAGCCGCGCGGCTCGTTTATCGTGTGGCCGGCCTGCTTTGCAAAGCGGTAACCGTCGCCTGTGCTTCCCGTTGCAGGATAGGATAGGCCGCCGGTGGCGATAATGACAGAGTCTGCGGAATATGTCCTTCCGTTGCACCTTGCGCCTGCTGCGCATCCGTTTTCAATCTCAAGGCAGTCTGCCCTTTCACGGACAATACGGACATTCAGACGTCTAAGCTCTCGCTCGAGAGCGGCGCTGATATCAAAAGAACGGTCAGATACGGGAAATACACGCTTTCCCCGCTCGACCTTGAGCGGAACGCCGAGAGACTCGAAAAAGCTCATTGTATCTCTTCCGTTCCAACGCGAAAAAACGCTGTAAAGAAATCTGCCGTTTCGCGGAACATTTGCAATAAGCTCGTCACGGGAGCTGTCGTTAGTTACGTTGCAGCGTCCCTTTCCGGTTATGTTCAGCTTTTTCCCGAGACGCTCGTTGGGCTCGAGCAGCGTTACGGCGGCTCCGGAACGCGCGGCAAAAACAGCCGACATCATCCCTGCTGCGCCACCGCCGATAATGAGAACATTATTCATCTTCGACCTTACCGAAAATCGCAAACCTCTCCCAAACATGTTCAAGCTCAGAGAAGCTTGCGGAAACGTCCGTGCCCTTCTTGCGCGCGCAGGCAAGGATCAGCGCATTGAGCATGCTCATAGGCGCCGCGAGCGAGTCCACGAAGGATATCATTTCATTATGAACCAGCAGCGTGCAATCGGACAACCGCGCAACAGGAGACATCTCGCTGTCGGTCAGTCCGGTGACCGAAGCGCCGCGTTCTCTTGCAAACTGTATCGTTTTGAGTGCTAGCTCAGAATACCTCGGAAAGCAAATGGCGAATACAACGTCCTCCGGGCCGACACGGAAAATCTGGTCAAAGGTGCCGGCAGAGCCGCCCTGCACAAGTGTTACGTTCTCAAATATAAGGCGCAGATAGAAATTCAGATATCCGGCCAAAAAGGATGACGAGCGGAAACCGACAATATAAAGCCGCTTTGCGCCGCATATCGTGTCGACCACACGCTCAAACTCCGCGGCGTCTATCTGGTCTATCGCCATGCGTATCTTGTCCATATCGCGGTGAAGCACGTTTGTCACAAGATCGGAACCGCTCAGCACAACGTCCGAAGCCTGAATTCGCTGAATCGACGTCAGCTTGCCGCGGATCATCTCCTGAAGCGCGCGCTGCATGCTGGGATACCCATCGTAGCCCAGCTGGGCAGCAAAACGTACAACGGTAGATTCACTGACCTGAACGGTTCTGCCCAGCTTGCTTGCTGTCATAAATGCAGCCTTGTCGTAATTTTCAAGGATATATTTGGCAATCAGCTTCTGCCCTTTTGAAAAGCTGATCATGTTTTTTTCAATAGTATGTAAGATATTCTTAGCCATACGGACACAAACCTACTTTTTCTCAAAATCCATCAGCTCGCGTTCTGTAAGCGCTCGCCATTTTCCCTCGGGCAGATCGCCAAGCTCAAGATTGTGCTCGGCAATACGGATCAGCTTTTTTACACGCATCCCCGCAGCTTCGCACATTCTTCTTATCTGCCGGTTTCTACCCTCGTGTATGGTGATTTCAAACTCGGCAGTTTCCAGCCCCGAACGCAGAATATTGACCCTTGCGGGACGGATCGGCTCAGAATCCAGCTCACGCATCGCCTCGAGCTTCTTCTTTGCGCCTGACACCTCGCCGACAACGGTCACTCGGTAGACCTTGTCTATTTCATATTTGGGGTGAAGGATTCGCTGCATCCACTCGCCGTCATTTGTCATAAGGAGAAGCCCCTGAGAATCCATGTCAAGCCTTCCGACGGGAACGACGCGCGCTCCGCAGCCCTCCACAAGCGCGGATACTGTCTTTCTCCCCTTTTCGTCCGACATC
This sequence comes from Oscillospiraceae bacterium, assembly GCA_017620315.1. GTDB lineage: Bacteria > Bacillota > Clostridia > Oscillospirales > Oscillospiraceae > Hominicoprocola. The sequence goes on from JAFZQQ010000049.1 coordinate 3,379, forward strand.
GTGCACACATAGCCGCGGGGCTTGTTGAGCATCAGATAAATCTTTTGCACGGAAAACACTATCGTTCTTCCATCGACTGTAATGGCGTCGTTTTCCGGGTCGGCGCTTTGACCGAGCAAGGCAGGAACGCCGTTTACAGCAACTCTTCCCGCCCTTATCCAGTCCTCGGCGGTTCTGCGTGAGCACAGACCCGCCGAAGCGATCAGTTTTTGCAGTCGCTGCTCCATTCTTGTCCACCATTCTTTGTCAAGGCATCGAGAACCATTCCGCTATTCTGTTCCACAGTCCCGGCTCTGAGGCGTCATTTACCTCGCCGACCGCATTTACTTCACACGCGGCATACAGCGCCGTGCGAGCTAATTCCACACCGTTAACGCTGATGATCGCATAACCAAGCGTCTGGCCTTTTCTCACGGGAGCGTCTGCCACAAATTGCGCATCGATGTGAAGCTCCGGCTTTTCACCCTCGCAAAGCGGTATACAGACGTTTTTCAACGGCTGAAGCTCAACACAGCATGCATTTCCGCCGCGCACGGCGGCAAGTGCGCAGCTGCTGCCGCGCTGGAGCACATTTACCCGCTTGAAAGTTGAAAAACCATACTCGTACAGAGCCGCATGGTCCTGCCAGTCGTTCCCGTCGTGCAGCGTGACCGCAACGAGCCGAAGACCGTCTCTTTCGGCATAAGTGACCAGAGTGCGTCCCGCCTCTCCGGTATACCCGGTCTTCCCACCTGTGCAGCCGTCAAGCGAGCCAAGGAGCTTGTTATGGTTATAAAGCGTTCTTTCGCCGGCGCAAGCTGTTTTTGTTGAAACGATCCTTGCAAAAGCCGGCTGCTCCATAGCATAAGACATAAGCATTGCCATATCGAGAGCGCAGGAATAATGTCCCTTTTCGTCGAGCCCGCTCGGGTTTGTAAAAGCGGTATGTGTTATGCCAAGCTCAAAAGCCTTCCGATTCATTGCACGGACAAAGTCTTCCCTTCCGCCGAGGCTTCCGGCAATACACTCGGCAGCATCGTTTCCGGAGGACAGCATCAGTCCGTAAAGCAATTCCTCCAGGCTCAGACGTTCTCCCTCGTACAGATACATGGACGAGCCCTCGCGAAGCTGCTCACGCTTAACTGTGACGAGTTCGTCCATCCGGCATTGCTCCAATGCAACGATAGCCGTCATGATCTTGGTAGTGCTCGCTATTGGCAGTTCGACGGTTTCACCGCGGCTGAGCAGCACGCGTCCGCTTTCCGCGTCCATAAGGACAAACGCTTGCGCAGAAATATCCGGCGCAGACGCGCAGCAAGGAACAACGCTAAAAGCAATTACGGCTGCCAGAGCGGCGCAGCAGTGGGCTCTTTTAAACCAAGGCATAATACTCTCCTCCCGGTTATAGGGGTTTATCAGGTATTATGCCCGTATCGGCAAATTTAGAATATGTCTTTTTCTTCCTTCTTTTTGTCGATGAAGCTCTCTACGCGATCCATGACCTCGGGAACCATGTCGAGGATGCGATCGACCGGACCGACTGCGGGCAGGGCTACGGGCAGCACACGCGTAACGCCGTCTTTAATAATAAGGAAAGAAACAGGGTCGATCTTTACGCCTGCGCCGCCGCCGCCCCCAAACTTGTCAGTCGTTTTGCCGTAATCGCTGCCTCCGGTACCGAAACCGAAAGTAACGCGCGACACAGGGATAACGGTCACACCGTCAGGGGTCGTGATGGGCTCACCAATAATGGAGTTGGAATCGACCATTTCACGGATCTTGTTCATGGTTGTCTCCATGAGTTCGCTCAGCGGCTTCTTTTCAACATTGTCCATTTTCTTGTTCCTTTCTATGCAATCTTATCTTCTGAGTCTTGCGTTTTAGCTTCGTTTTCGGTCTTCTCAGGCTGTTTTGCGTTTTTATTGTCGTTCTTATGCGCCGCCTTGAGGCGCAGGAACCATTTCAGAAGCGGTATTGTAAGCGTAAACATTATCGCAAAAAGGTCGCATACTCTCAGGGAAGTACCTGCGTTGCCCTCGCACTTCGTGCTTTCCGCATCAAAATCCATACGCAAATGCAGGGACGGATCCGGAATATAGAACTTTTCCTCAGCCCTCGGCATCACAGAAAACATAATGCTGCTTGCAATTCCGTAGGCTGCGGCTGTAAGCGCGGGGTCGCTGCCTCCGAAAACCACAGTCACGTTGAGAGGGTCGATGCGAACTCGGCTGCAAGCCCTTCTTACGGTAGCGCCGAGTGCCGAGAATGACGTTTCGATCAGATCCAGGATCTCCTCGAGAGTGGGCTTGGGAAAAGAATGCCCTCCCTTTTTGCCTTTTTTATCCTTGGGCTTTTCTTCTTTAGGCTTTTCCTCTTTAGAGCTCTTGGGCTTTTTGGGCTTTCTTTCCTTTCCCGGAAAGATTGTAAGCTTTATTGCGCCCAGCTGGAGCTTTATGCATAATTCCTCGCCAAAGCTTATGATCGCGCCGAGACGCAAAAAGCCTATCAGCAGGAAGATGAGAAGTATGATGCCAATGATCTTCAGTGCTGTCACGCAAACACCCCCAATCGGCGGTAATCGTTAAGTCTGCGGATTCTCTTCGTTCATACCGGCAACGTCAAACAGGCTCTCATCCGAACCGATGCGAAGCTGCCCCTCCTGCTCAAGCCCCGGCATTTCGGGAAGCTCCTCAAGTGAGTTGAGCTTGAACACCCGCAGAAATTCCTTTGTGGTCCGATACTGGTGCGGACGACCGGGCACGGGCAGCCTTCCGCATTCCTCTATAAGACCGCGCTCCTCCAGAAGACCCATGGTATAAGCGCTGTCCACGCCTCGTATCTTATCGACGAACGCACGGGTAGTCGGCTGATAATACGCAATGATTGTCAAAACCTCAAGCGCGGGCTGGCTGAGCTTTGCGCTCTTTCGTATCTCAAATGCTCTACGGATGTTCTCGGCGTAATCGGGCGATGAACAGAGCTGATATGAATCGTCCATTCGCACAAGGCGAATACCTCTCCGCTCATAAGAATAAAAATCTCCCAGATTGCGAAGCAGCTGCTCGGCGGTATCGCGGTCAAGCTCAAGCGCAATACAAATGCGATCGATCGAAACCGGTTCGCCGGAGGCAAACAGTATCGCTTCCGTAGCGGCTTCGAGCTCATGAAAGTCAATTGCAGCCAATACTCATTCTCTCCTTAAACAGCCGGCGATTCCGGCGCGTTCTTATCATATTCAACGGTATACTCAGCATCAGAGCCGGCAAGCTTTATCAGTTTTTCTCTGCAAAGCTCAAGCACGGCAAGAAAAGTTGCAACGATCTCGCTGCGCGTGCGGTTGCCGTGGAAAAGCAACAAAAAACGAGTGATCCCGGTCTTTTTGAGAAGATTTATGATCTCCTGCGTCTTGTTTGTGACAGGATAGGGCTCACGGCGAACGATCTCGCTGAACGAAGCGGTGTCCGGCGGAGCAAGCATTTCCGAGCGGTCGAGCACGGCTTTCATTGCCCGGACAAGATCCTCACGCTCATGGTCGTATTTGAATATGGAACCGCGTTCCACCGGCTCGGGGCCCCTTGTCATTGTGTTTCGCCCAAACTCACTCATGGCGCTCATGGTTTCGGTCAGGCGCTTGACGTTGAGATATACGTCCATTTGTTGGCGTTTCTGCTCCTCCAGCGAACGGATGAGCTCCTCCACATCGCCCTGCACTTCTTCCGCCCCGAGCGGGAGAAGCATGCGTGACTTGATGTACATGAGCTGCGCCGCCATGGTGATAAACTCGCTCGCTATCTCAAGATCAAGCTTTTTGCGCTGTTCGAGGTATTCAAGATACTGGTCGAGTATCAGTGCAATCGGAATATTCTGTATTTCGATCTTATTTTTATTAAGCAGTGAAAGGATAAGGTCAAGAGGGCCCTCAAAATCCTGAAGGGTTTCCTCGTTTTTGTTCTGCACTATGCCCTCTATCCTGAAAATGGGATTGTCCATATCGTGCGGTCCTTCGTTAAAAAATCAGATCCACCATTGCGGTGAAGACGGCAGTGACCGCCTTGGTGAGAAAGCCGTCCAGCGCGCCGAGAAAAACAAGCGCATATAGCAGTATAAAGCCGTAGCGCTCATAATACATAAGCTTTTCGTATGCCGAATCGGGAAGCGCCGCGAACAACACCTTTGACCCGTCCAGCGGTGAGATAGGGATAAGATTGAATACTCCGAGGCCTACATTAAGAGAGGCAAGCATCTGGAGAAATACAAATACGACCGGAGAAGCGCCGGTGTTCATGAGCAGCTTGTAAAGCAACAGCGCAATAATGGCAAACGCCATGTTTGAAGCGGGCCCAGCGAGCGCAGTGAGCGCCATGCCCCACTTGGGGTTCTTAAAGCGCCGCATATCCACCTGCACGGGCTTTGCCCATCCGAATCCCAGAAACAGCATCGCCGCAAGGCCGAGCCAGTCTATATGGTGAAGCGGGTTTAGACTGATTCTGTGTTGTGATTTTGCCGTAGTATCGCCCAAAGCGTATGCCGCAAGACCGTGACAGGTCTCATGCACAGTCAAGCTGAGCAGCACAGCCGCGAGCCTGAGAGCGGCACGAAGCATCGCCGCTGTGTCAAGCGACGCAAAATAATCTCGAAAACCGTCCAATGATGTTTCTCCTGCGCGATCATGCAACATTAACCGCATGATATAATTCAACCTTTGTATTATATCATCCGAGGTTTCTTTTTACAAGATTATTTTGCATTATTCCTTGCATTTTCCCTTCATTATTTTGGAAGAATGCAAATCATAGTTCTCCCCCTTGCAAATCCATTTCTCATGTTTTCTCAAAATAATCGTCTCTGGAGAGCTTGAGCTTTATCAATCCGTTTTCCCTTTCGTATTCTTGAAAACCGCAGGCAAGGTGGATTTTGAAGGCCGCGCCGCGCGTTTCCTCAAAATCGTTGTGTATCTCACGAACACCGAGCTTTGTAAAGGCATAGTCGAGCAACAGCCGCAGCGCCTCCTTACCGAAGCCCATGCCGCGGTATTTCGCCTCAATCAATACACCCATATCGTACCAGTCGCCGTCGCGCGAGCGGTGGACGCTGACCTCGCCGATAAACTCGCCGTCAGCATCCCGCACAACATAGGCGTAGAACCACTCAGGCTCGTTTCCGACCAGTCGTGTGAAATCATTCGCCCACTCGGATTCGGGAAAGTCGATGCAGCCGGTATCCTTATGATACCCGACAAAATTCAGGTCATATCCCGCATTATAGGACATCGTCGCAGGATCGGACTGTATCTTCTGCCTGTACGACATCTCAGACAGAGTGGGAATATGCAAATGAATCCGATTATTCATTGCTGTAAAGTCTCCTTAATTGACAGAAAAAGCTTCGGGCCCGCATGCAGACCCGAAGCTTTCAGAACGGAATTATTACTTCTTGAGGCCGGCGAGCGTCGCGATCTCGGCAGCGACGTCTTCCTGCTTCTTCTCGATGCCTTCGCCCTTCTCAAAGCGAACGGCGTCAACCAGCGTTACCTTGCCTCCGAGATCCTTGGCAGCCTTCTCCATATACTGCTCGACAGTGACGTCGCCATCCTTGACGAACGCCTGCTGGAGGAGGCAGTTCTCGGAATAGAACTTGTTCAGCTTGCCCTTGACGATGTTCTCCTTGACCTGCTGCGGCTTGGAAGCCATCTTGGGGTCGTTGTCCATCTGGGCGAGCATGATCTTCTTCTCTTCCTCGATAACAGCGTCGGTCACCTGGCTCTTGTCCCAGAAGCGCGGGTTGAGAGCCGCTATCTGCATAGCCATATCCTTGCCAATCTCGGTAGCGTCAATACCGCCCTCTACCTTAAGATTGACAATGACGCCGATCTTGCCGCCGGCATGGATATAGGGGACGGAGGTATTCTCGGCAAAACGCTTGAAACGGCGGACCTTGATGTTTTCGCCGATAACAAGAACCATTTCATTCTGCTGCTCAAGAACGGTGCGCTCGCCGCCGTTGAACTTGAGTGCGAAGAGAGCGTCGAGATCGGCGGGGTTCTCCTTTGCGATGGTCGCGGCAACACCCTTGACGAAATCCTGGAACTTCTCGTTCTTGCCGACGAAGTCGGTCTCGGCGTTGACCTCGACCGCGACACCGATGCCGTCGATAACGCCGGCGTAAGCCATACCCTCGGCAGCAATGCAGCCGGCCTTCTTGGCGGAGGCCGCCATACCCTTTTCACGCAGCCACTCGACAGCCTTGTCCATATCACCGTTCGACTCGGTGAGAGCCTTCTTGCAGTCCATCATACCGACGCCGGTCATCTCGCGCAGCGTCTTAACGTCCTGAGCAGTAAAAGCCATTATAATTTCCTCCAATTATTAATATCAGAATTGTGAAAACGGAGCGAGGCTTTCCCCCGCCCCGAAAAAAGGCATACTTACGCCTCAGCCTCGGCTTCGCCCTCGGCCTTTTCGGCAAGAGTATCCTCCATGACCTCACCCTGCTTGCCTTCGATCATGGCATTGGCCATTACAGAGGCGATCAGCTTGATGGCACGGATGGCGTCGTCGTTGCCGGGAATGGGATAGTCGATCTCGTCGGGATCGCAGTTGGTATCGGCGATGGCGACAACGGGAATACCGAGCTTGTGAGCCTCGGCAATGGCATTGCGCTCCTTGCGGGTATCGACAATAAACAGCGCGCCGGGCAGCTTGTTCATCTGCTTCACGCCGCCAAGATACTTCTCGAGCTTCTCGATCTCACCGAGATGCTTCATAACTTCCTTCTTGGGAAGCATATCAAAGGTGCCGTCCTCCTGCATGTGCTTGAGCTGAGCAAGACGGTCTACACGGGTGCGCATGGTCTTGAAGTTGGTCATCATACCACCGAGCCAGCGCGCATTGACATAGTACATGTTGCAGCGCAGAGCCTCGTCACGAATGGCCTCCTGAGCCTGCTTCTTGGTGCCGACGAAGAGAAGGGTCTTGCCTTCCTCGGACAGGCCGCGCACAAAGCTGTAAGCCTCTTCGAGCTTCTTGACGGTCTTCTGCAGGTCAATGATGTAGATACCGTTGCGCTCCGTATAGATATAGGGAGCCATCTTGGGGTTCCAGCGACGGGTCTGATGACCGAAGTGGACGCCTGCTTCGAGCAGGGCTTTCATGGATACGACGTTTGCCATTTTGCTTTTTTTTCTCCTTTTTGTTTTTGTTTTACCCTCCGGGGGCTTCACCCCGCCCGCTCACCCTTTCGGGCACAAACGGACAGTCTGCCTCCGTGCGGAATGCCTTGATAGAATAGCACAGCAAATAAAAGAATGCAAGTATTATTTTGAGTTTTTTTCAAATTTCATCAAAACTTGCGTTTTCTTCCTTTTGTTGGTGTGTCAGACTCTCTGCGAGGGAGCTGATGTTCGATGAGGATAACGTCGTCGCCTATCCGTTTAATGCAGCGCCACGGGATATAGTATTCCTCTCCCCGGCCGAAAAGCCCGAAGAACTTGAGCGGCCCCGGCACGATAATGGCCATGACCTCCCCCTCCGGTATGCGAAGCTCAAGATCGCCTACATAGCCGAGCCTGCAGCCGTCGCAGATATTGATTACCTCCCTGCACCGCAGCTCCGTGAAGCGTTGTTCCATCCTCCCACCTCTTTCACGGCTATCCTATGCCGGTTCAAGTTCGTCCGATACCACTTTTCCTCTGCAATAATCCATCGAATATACACGAAAAGTAAAAAATAATTCCAATCCATATTTCGTATGTTTCCACGGTGCAAGGAAAAAATAAGAGCATCAAAGTACCGGGAGGCACATCAATGCTCGGAAAAGTGGAAATATGCGGCGTAAATACCTCAAGGCTGCCGGTTCTTACACCTCAGGAAACGGACGAGCTGTTCCACAAGGCCAGAAACGGAGACCGGCTCGCGCGCGAACGGCTGATAGAATGCAACCTCAGGCTTGTTCTCTCGGTTATTCAGCGGTTTTCGGGGCGCGGAGAAAATGCCGACGATCTCTTTCAGGTAGGCTGCGTGGGATTGATAAAGGCCATAGACAACTTCGACATCTCGCAGAACGTCCGGTTTTCGACCTACGGCGTCCCAATGATAATCGGCGAGATACGTCGCTATCTGCGAGACAACAGCGCCGTACGTGTCAGCAGAAGCACAAGGGACACAGCCTATCGCGTTCTGCAGGCGCGCGAAAAGCTTCAGCGTGAGCAGCAGCGTGAGCCTACCGTGGAGCAGATAGCGCAAGAGCTGGACATTCCACGCGAGGAGGTGGTTTTCGCGATGGACGCCGTGGTCGACCCCGTTTCCCTGTTTGAGCCGGTCTATTCCGACAGCGGCGATGCTGTGACTGTGATGGATCAGGTCCGCGATACCAAAAATACAGACGATGACTGGCTTGAACGCATTGCGCTGAAGGAGGCGATGGCACAGTTGACTCCGCGCGAGCGCCGCATTCTTGCGCTCCGCTTCTCCGACGGTAAAACGCAGATGGAGGTCAGCTATGAGGTCGGCATATCGCAA
>JAFZQQ010000050.1 GCA_017620315.1 Oscillospiraceae bacterium
CCTCGGTGAACTGTTCCGAGAGAGCCCCTAGCGTGTGCTGATGGTCATGCAGCAGCTTTCCAAGCGGCTTCGCAGACTGACTCAGGAATACATGAAGGTGTGCAGGACCGCCGCGGATATGACCGGAAAGAACGGCGGCAACGACGAGAAAACCATCGAAGAGAAGACCGAACGCATCATAGAGCGCAGGGAAGGCATCCTTGCGTATGAATCCTGATAGATACATTTAAACGCTTCGCCCCCTGATTGCCGAAAGAGCAATCAGGGGGCGAAAAATTTGATCTGCTCGCGCCGGACTCGAACCGGCGACCTGCTGATTACGAAGCGGTTAAAACACGTCAAAAGTGTGATTTCTGATGCTATTCGGTGCCAATTTGTACAAATCAGCTTGCTATTAAAACCTCGGTTGTCCACCGCGTCCACTCGCTGATTTCGTGCGGTGGGTCAGCGTGTGGGTCAGGAGCTCACGCCGAAAAAGACGGGCGGACTTCCTCGCCGCGCTCCTCATCGTACAGCCCGCGCAGATAGTCGGGGCCTTCCTTCCAGATAGCGGCGTCAAAGTCAAACAGGGCGCCGTACGTCCGTGATCGGGCGAATTCCTGCATGGCTCGCTCAAAGGAAATGCCTTTTTCCTCCGCATAGGAAAGCAGCATGCAGCGCATGACCGTGATGGCCGTCGCGTCCTTCCGGTCGATAGAAACTGTGTTATTTGACGTCGCCATAACTATCACTCCTCAAAAACGCCAGCGTCCGAATGGCGTCAGGGGTACGGAAGCAAAATTGATCCGTCAACCGCTCAGACTCCAAAAGCTCAATGGCGATGCGATCCGCCTGCGCCGTGCCGGGAACGCCGTAGGCACCGGCGACATAGTTGTTCAGTGTAATGGCGGTTACATCGTCGGCGACCTTCCCGCCGATGATATCGACCGCAGCGTACTTTTTGCGAAGCTCCGGGAACAGCGATTTGCTTCGATTGCAGGCGGCAAAGTGGAGCCATTCCGCGTCGGCATCCTCAAAACAATGGATCAACAAATCGTCCGCCGCGTGAAAGCAATAAACCGATATTCTCCCGTCTGCCTCGTCAAAGTTCTCGGGGATCACCTCGCGGCGCTTTGCCTTCCGCACGGATGAGGGGACATACGAAATCGCCTGCTTTTGCGAGGACGTTACATAGAATCCTTTGCCAAAGTCAAGTCCTTCACTGCACTTGCTCAAATTGATCACGGATACCTCGGTGTAGCTTCCGTGATAAAGCTCAAGATTATCGGACAACGTTATCATATGGTTACCCCTTTGCTGCGCAGGATATTCTCGACCTCATCAAGCGCGTGCTGATAGCCGCTTACATGGAGGAGCCCGTAACACTCGGCGATAAAGCCCAGCAGATCGTATTTTTGGAACAGCTCCATGCACTTTTGCGGAGACAGGTTCCATTTGCTCTGCGCCTTGCGGAACACCCAACACTGCATATCGGCAACAGCAATTTGCTCCTGACTCACGGCAAGCACCTCCTCAAAAGCGTGAGAACAATCAGCCCATCTGTAGACAATGATACGCCACGCCCTTTTTTCTCCTGCGTTGACCTCAGTTTACCACAGGCTCGCGTGTCTTACAAGTGCGGAAAGAAAAATGGAGGAGCACGTGCGCGGCAAAAATCCAAATCGGAAAGGACTGGTCAAATGTTAGTGAACGAGGCACTCAACACGCACGGCAACTACGCCATGATCCCCAACGTGCTCTACAGCCTCGGGCTGAAGGCGGGTGCGATCGCCGCCTACGGTTTCCTATCGAGCTGCGAGTGCCGCAGGCGCGGCGACAGGGACCGCTACACCTGCCACCCGAGCCAGGCGACCATCGCGCTCGCCATCGGGTGCAGCCGCAAGACTGCCGGGAAGTATGTGCGCGAGCTGGACGAGCGCGACGAGCACCGGACGGAGCTGCGGCGAAGGATTGAGGACGTCACGCTCACGCTGAACGAGCGCAGGGATGCGGCGGCGGAGCTGGAATCGCTGGCGGAGGGCGGCGACGCGGAGGCGCAGATGCTTCTCGGCAGGCTCTACCGCGACGGCGGCGTGCTGATCCCCGACGCGGTCAACGCCGCCTACTGGCTCAATCGCGCGGCGAGGCAGGACGTAGTCCCAGCGCAGTACGCTCTCGGCAAGCTTCTGCTCGCCCCGGACGCCGAGACCCACGACGCGGCGGCAGGGCTTCAATGGCTGGAGCGCGCCGCGCAGAGCGGACACAGCTACGCGGCGTACCGTCTCGGCAAGGAATATCTCACGGGCACGAACACAGAGAAGAATATTACAAAGGCAGTGAGTTGGTTCGAGCGGAGCGCGGCGGCGGGCAACCAGTTCGCGCAGTACGCGCTGGGCAAGCTGTATCTCGACGGGACGCTGACGCCGAAGGACGTGCCGCGCGGCATGGCGTACATGGAACAGGCAGCGCGGCAGGGCAACGCTTACGCGCAGTTCTTTGTTGACTGAGGCGACTCGCTCAAGCCCGCGTCCGTCATGCTCGCGGCGACGAAGTTGCTCCATCAGGCGGCGTCGATCTTCCGGGAGAACTCGCTCCCCAAGACCGGCGCGATGCAGCCCGTCATCGACCGCAAGCGGATGGAGGAGCTGATCGAGCAGATGGGCTACGAGGCGGCGGTGAGCTACGCGCGCGGGGTGGAAGAGGAACAGCGCTGCAGCGGCATGAGCATGGCGACGCCGTGGTGAAAAACAATGGAAAGGACGATTCGATGAAAGAGGCAATGTTCAAAACTACG
>JAFZQQ010000051.1 GCA_017620315.1 Oscillospiraceae bacterium
GCTTGCTCAGTATCTTGCCGACGGCAGCGCTGCGCACTTTGTCAGCCGGCTCGACAAAGGCACAAGCGGGCTCTTCATCGCCGCCAAAACCGGCTACGTTCACGACCGGCTGCGCGTTGCGCTGCACAGCGAGTCGCTGCGGCGCGAATATCGCGCCGTAGCTGTCGGAGCAGTGACTCCGGAAAGCGGCGTTATCGACCTGCCTATAGGCCGTGCGGAGGGCTCCGTCGTCAAGCGCTGTATCCGTGACGACGGCCTGCCCTCCGTCACCGAGTATGAGGTTCTGTCCCGCAGCCCCGGCTTTTCCTTTCTGCGCCTCGTGCCGCTGACCGGACGCACACACCAGCTTCGCGTACACATGGCTGCGCTCGGCTTCCCACTTGCAGGCGACTGGCTTTATGGCACGGAAGACCGTGAGCTCATTTCCCGTCCCGCCCTGCACTCATACGAGCTCAGGTTCACGCATCCGGTATCCGGCAAGGCGTTTTGCTTTACAGCTCCCATTCCCAAAGACTTTAAACATCTAATTGGAAAAATTGATCCCGACACTTGATTGTTTTCTATAACTCCTGTATAATCTATGCAAATTTTTAGGCAAAGGAGCAACTGCCATGAGTGAGAATGTGATCTTCTGCTATTCCGGAACCGGAAACTGCCTTGATATGGCCAAAAACATTGCGCGCGGACTCGGCGATACCGATATCATTATGATGCGCCGCGCCCCGACAGTCACGGATGTGCGCGGAGCGAAGCGCGTGGGTTTCGTTTTCCCCTGCTATGCGGGGGGGCTTCCCGGCGGCGTTGAGGAATCGCTCAATTCCATTCAGATAAATCCCGTATCGTATAAATTTGCCGTCGCCCAATGTGCCGCTTATCCCGGAACCGGTCTTTCTATAATCGACTCACTGTTCCACCTTGATTACTGGCAAGTTGTGACGCACCAGTGTTCATGTATCTGGCTGTTCCCGCACACGATGATGATGCCTCCGCTCACACCGGAAGGCGCGCAGAAACGCTCTGAATCCGAGGCCGCGCGGATCGCGCACGAGGTGCTTGGTCTCAAGCGTTCCGAGAAGCCGCCGAAGGCAAACCCGCTCAACAAAATCGAGAGCGCCGCATGGCCCAAGCTCTCAGGCAAGAAGGCCAAGGGCTTTTCTGTGAGTTCAATGTGCATCGGCTGCGGAACCTGCGTCAAGCTCTGTCCGAAGGAGAATATCCGTATGATCGACGGCAAGCCGCAGTTCGGCACTGACTGTTTGCAGTGCCTTTCCTGCCTGCAATACTGCCCGCAGGAGGCCATTACCATCGGAAGAATAACCGAAAAGCGCGAGCATTACCACAACCCAAACATCTCCCCCGACGAGCTTGTAAAGAGCATTATCCACATTGATTGAATGGACGAACGTGAACAGCTGCGCCGCAGCATCCTGCGCGGCGCGAGAGACGGTTTCCCCATAGGTCTCGGCTATTATGCCGTTGCCTTTTCCCTGGGCATAACCGCAAAGTCCGCCGGGCTGAGCCCGATCCAGGGCTTTATCGCAAGCTTTTTGAACCACGCCTCCGCCGGGGAGTTTGCGCTCTATTCTCTCATCGCCGCAAACGCCGCCTATTGGGAGGTCGCCGTCGTAGTCTTCATTGCGAATATGCGCTATTTTCTCATGAGCGCCGCGCTGAGCCAGAAGTTCTCGCCCGAAACGCCTGTCATACACCGTGTACTTGTCGGCTTCGGCATTACAGACGAGATCTTTGGATTGGGCATCGCACGCCCCGAATGGATATCCCCGCCATATATGTACAGCGCATTTCTCGTCGCCGAGCTGTGTTGGTCCTCTGGCACAGCCACTGGCATAGTGGCTGGAAGCGTGCTTCCGGCGAACGTCGTAAGCGCGCTGAGCGTCGCGATCTACGGTATGTTCCTTGCGATAATCATCCCGCCCGCACGCAGCGACCGGGTTGTGGCCGCTCTTGTGGCGATATCCTTCGCCTTCAGCCTCGCCTTCTCACTGCTTCCTGTCGTCAGGGAGCTGACCGACGGTATGAGAACCATCATACTCACTGTTGCCATATCCGCCGCAGCGGCTCTTTTCTTCCCGGTCAAGGAAGCGGAAGGAGGCAAAGCGCCATGAACCGCAGCGTTTATCTCTATATCCTTGTCGGTGCGGCAGTCAGCTTTATCATCAGGGTCCTGCCGCTCACGCTCATAAGAAAACAGATTTCAAACCGCTTTCTGCGCTCTTTTCTCTACTATGTGCCCTATGTCACGCTGGCAGTGATGACCTTTCCCGCAATTCTCTATGCCGCGCAGTATCCGCTTGCCGGAGTTGCAGCGCTTGCAGTCGGCGCGGTACTCGCCTGGTTCGGCGTCGGTCTCTTCCCTGTTGCCATCGCCTGCTGCGCCTCGGTATTTCTTGTTGAGTTCATCATAACGCTTGTATAAAAAAGAGGATTCTGCAAAAAAAAAGTCTTGACAATCGCTGTCTTCGCCGTTATACTAGGAAAGCCGCTTTGAATGGGCATTAAAGTTCCGGCAAGACCGGACGCCCCCGATAGCGAGTCCGTAATAAAGGAAAGAGGTGCAACACATGCAGGCTATCATCGTTACCGGAGGTAAGCAGTACAATGTCGCGGAGGGCGACACTCTGTTTATCGAGAAGCTGCCCGTCGAGGCGGGCGACGAGGTCAAGTTCGACGAGGTTCTCGCCATCGTTGACGGAGAGAACACCAAGTTTGGCGCTCCCACCGTCAATGGCGCGAGCGTTTCGGCAAAGGTCGTCAAGAACGGTAAGGGCAAGAAGATCCGCGTCTTCAAGTATCTCCCCAAGAAGGGCTACCGCAAACGCCAGGGTCATCGCCAGCCTTACACCAAGGTCGAGATCGGCAAGATCAGCGTCTGATGACAACGGTAAAATTTTTCACCGAGGGAAAGCGCATTACAGGCTTTGACGTCACCGGTCACAGCGGCTATGCCGATGAGGGCAGGGACATCGTCTGTGCCGCGATCACAAGCGCCGTTCGTCTCGCCGAGGCAACGATAAACGACGTGCTCGGTCTTGCGGCAAACGTCAAGGTGCGCGATAAGTCCGGATCCATTTCGATCCATGTTCCCGGCGGTCTGAGCGATCGCGACGAGCATGCGGTACAGGGGCTTCTCTCGGGACTGATGCTCTATTTTACAGAGCTTCACGACGAATATCCGGACAACATTGAGGTTTTGGAGGCCTGAGCTTCCATATTCTACAGAAAGGATGGCACTTATCATGCTGAATATCGGTCTTCAGTTCTTTGCTCATAAAAAAGGTATGGGCTCGACCAAGAACGGCCGCGATTCCAAGTCCAAGCGTCTTGGGCCCAAGCGCGCCGACGGTCAGTATGTGCTCGCGGGCAACATTCTTGTTCGTCAGCGCGGCACCCGTATCCATCCCGGCGTCAATGTCGGCATCGGTTCCGATGACACTCTGTACGCCAAGGAGAGCGGCGTGCTCCGTTTTGAGCGTCTCGGTAAGGATCGCAAGCAGGCTTGCGTCTATCCCACCGAGGAGTAAGTATTTGAGACCCTGCGGCGAAAACCGCAGGGTCTTTTCTGTTATTTGGAGGTATATCAGTGAATATTGAAACCGAACGTCTGATGATCCGGGGCTTTATGCCGGAGGACGCCGAAGCTCTGCAGGAGA
>JAFZQQ010000002.1 GCA_017620315.1 Oscillospiraceae bacterium
CATTTGTGCTCCACGCCGGCGGCCTTGAGCCGCTTGAACTCGGCGGCCAGGTCAAGCAGATAACGGATCTCGGCGGGGCTGTAATCAAGGAGCGTGAGAAAGCTTCTGCCTCTGATGTTGACTCCCATGGATAAGTTCCTCCTGTATAGATGATAATGAAGTATTGGATCGCTCGGATTTATTCGCGGATCAGCGGCATGGACATGCATCGCGGGCCGCCTCGGCCGCGGGAAAGCTCGGCAGAGGGCATTTCGAGGACCTCGAGGCCCTCGTCGCGCAGCACCGCATTCGTCACGTCGTTGCGCTCGTAGACGACGATCTTGCCCGGCGAGATACACAGCGTATTCGAACCGTCGTTCCACTGCTCTCGGGCCGCGTAGATCGGATCACCGCCGCCGCAGGGGATCAGCTTCACGCGTTCCACGCCCGTGTGGAAGGAGAGGATGCTCTCCAGTTCTGCGTCGATGCGGCGGATGCGCAGGCCGTCGTGCACATTGCCGGGGGTGATCTCATACACGCTCAGCGGTCCGATGATCGCCGGATGCACGGTGTAGCGGTCGCGGTCGATCTGGGTGAAGACGGTGTCCAGGTGCATGAAGGCGCGCTTGGCGGGGATCGCAAAGGCCAGCACGGTGCGGATCTTCGCCTCCGGGTCGTTGAAAAGATTGCGTGCGGCGGCCTCGATGCCGTCGGGACTGGTGCGCTCGGACAGACCGATGGCCAGCGTGTCTTCGCTGAGGTTCAGCACATCGCCGCCTTCGATGCTGCCGTGCAGACTGCGGTCGTAGTAGCGGGGCACGAGCCCGGCAAAGTCGGGGTGATATTTGAAAATGTAGTCGGCATAGATCGTTTCGCGGCGCCGGTTGGGGAAGTGCATGTGGTTGAGCAGGATGCCCCGGCCGACGGAGGCGAAGGGATCGCGCTGGAAATAGAGGTTCGGCATCGGCCGTACGACGAGGTCGTCTGGCTTGGCTGTCATGTCCTGCAGGGAGTAGGCCGACAGATGCGGCAGCTCGCGCAGGGTGATGCCCTCCATGGTCTTTTCGACCAGGGCTTTGCCCTCAAAATTCGTGAGCAGGTAATCGGTTAGCTTGTCCTGCCAGCGTTTGGTGATCACGTTGCCCTCGGTCAGCCACTGGTAGAGGAAGGGCTCGGTCAGCTCGGGCCGCAGCGCAAGCACCTCGGTCATCAGGTCCTCCAGATAGACGACCTCCACGCCGTTGTCGCGCAGGATCTGCGCAAAGGCGTCATGCTCCTGCTGAGCGACCTTCAGATAGGGAATGTCGTCAAACAGCAGCTCGGGAAGAGTATCCGGAGTAAGGTTCAGCAATTCGCGTCCGGGGCGGTGCAGCAGCACCTTTTTGAGCGGCCGGATCTCGCTAGTTACGCAAATTCCTTTCATAGTTCCTCCTGTGAGAACGTCCCTCGATGCTTTCCGCCGTCGGCACGGGCAAGCGGCAGACGGCGGAAAAGCTCTGTTTCATAGCATATCATAAGAGCTTGAAAAGTTCAAGCTTTGCAAGGCAAAAACAGGAAACAGAGGCCCGCTGCCGGGGCCTTCCCGGGGCCGCGGCGCAGGAAGAAAAAAATTGAAAAAAACTCTTGCCTTTCCGTACAAACTGTGCTAATATAATCAAGCTCTCCCGTGAGAGCGGTATGCGCTGTTAGCTCAGCTGGATAGAGCGTCTGGCTACGGACCAGAAGGTCAGGGGTTCGAATCCCTTACAGCGTGCCACCTATTCATTACACTAAAGATGCCACTGGCCAAAAAGCCAGTGGCATCGCCCTTTTCCGGGCTTTTTGAGGCCAGAAAAAACTCAGGTTTTTCCATAGATGCAAAAGCCCTTTTCCGAGGGGGTAAAGGGATTCGAACTGTTAGCAACCTCTCGAACAAATCCTTATTGGAAAGAACGCGCCGAAAATAATCGAAACCCAATGTCTGCTGAAATCCGTGGAAAAAACTGTGCTTTCGAGAGAAAATGTTTTTGGTTGTAGAAATACTACAAATAGATATATTCTCAACGACCGTGAGTATATTCCAACCGAACATATTTTAATCGCATCTTCCGTGAGTATTACGGCATGACCCCCGGAGAGTACCGTAGGAACAAGGCTCATTCTCCGAGTGAGTAATCGTTGGATTTGCACCACGCTCCGGCTAAATGCACCACGCTTTTTCTGAAATGCACCACGAAAACGAAAAATGCACCACACTTTAATTCGTGATCAGCGCTGACCGAAATGACGTACATACATTGATTCCATTCACAAAGTATTTAAGGCGGTACAACAAGATCAAGCAGATTTGCGCGGACTCCGGCTATGAGAGTGAAGAAAACTACTGCTACTTTGAGGAATTAAAGGATAGGGATTCAAACCTGCAAGTATTATCCCATCAGCACAGATACGTCATTTAGCACATCAATCGTTATAGCTGATCAGCCGAAAGAGCAACTAGAAACAGGTACAAAAAGACGCTCAGCGTCAAAGGCAGAGCGGGATATCTTGACTGAAAGCCTTCGCAAAAAACCTGAATCATTACAAAAGAGCAGAGCGGCTTGTTTGCTGCTCTGCTCCTATCTATGATTGGTTGCTTATTCCTTCTTATCCTTTTCCGCTGCGTCCTCGATCAGCCTGGTCACGATGGCGTTGAGCTGGGAGGCGTTCTTTGCCGTGATGACGGGTTTGCCCGTCCGCTCTTCCAGCGCCTTCCTCGCGATCCCGGCGACTTCGCCGCCCTTGCGGGCCACGTCCATGTTTTCGGAGAAGCTCTGTGGCTGCTCTGTTTTGGAAATATCCGTTGTGGAGGTCTCCGCCAGCATGTTCAGCACAAGCTCGGTCGTTGTCATGTTGTCCCGCAGATTTTCCTTTTTCAG
>JAFZQQ010000052.1 GCA_017620315.1 Oscillospiraceae bacterium
ACCCTCGCCCCAGTATTCTTTATAATACGTACCGCCGATGTTGACTTTTGCTGTGGGGCTTTCGTCGAAGCGGGCGAAATAGCGCCCCAGCATAACGAAGTCCGCTCCCATGGCGAGCGCGAGGGTGATGTGGTGGTCGTAGACGATACCGCCGTCGGAACAGACGGGAACATATACGCCGGTTTCCTTGAAATAGCGGTCGCGCTCGGCACACACGTCGATAATCGCTGTCGCCTGACCCCTGCCGATGCCCTTGGTTTCGCGGGTGATGCAGATCGAGCCGCCGCCGATGCCGACCTTGACAAAGTCTGCGCCGCACTCGGCGAGGAAACGGAAACCGCGCGCGTCCACAACGTTGCCTGCGCCGACCTTGACCTTGTCGCCGTAATGCTCGCGTATCCATACGAGGGTGAGCTTCTGCCAGTCTGAATAGCCCTCGGAGGAGTCTATGCAAAGCACGTCGGCCCCGGCGTCGAGAAGCTCGGGAACGCGCTCGGCGTAGTCGCGGGTGTTGATGCCTGCACCGACGACGTAGCGTTTGCGCTCGTCAAGAAGCTCGTTGGGGTTGCGCTTGTGATTGTCGTAGTCCTTGCGGAAAACAAAGGAGCACATATGCCCACGCTCGTCAATGATCGGCAGAGCGTTGAGCTTGTGCTCCCATATAATATCATTTGCTTCGGAAAGCGTTACGCCCTCGCGCGCATAGACAATGGAAGAGAAAGGCGTCATGAAGCCGGAGACCTTCTCACTGCCATCCATGCGGCTGAGACGGTAGTCGCGGCTCGTGACAAGGCCGACCAGCTTTCCCTGCGCGGTGCCGTCCTCGGTGACCGCAAAGGTGGAGTGGCCGGTGCGTTCCTTTATCGCGAGCAGCTCGGAAAGCGTCGCCTCCGGAGAGATGTTGGAGTCACTGCGCACAAAACCCGCCTTGTAGTCTTTGGCACGCCTTACCATCGCGCTTTCCGATTCGATGGACTGGGAGCCGTAGATAAAAGAAATACCGCCTTCGATCGCAAGCGCTACAGCGAGCTTGTCATCGGAGACGGACTGCATAATGGCAGATACCATGGGAATATTCATGCTGATGGAGGGCGCTTCGCCCCTGGCGAATTTTACAAGAGGGGTTTTGAGGGATATGTTCGCGGGGATGCAGTCGCAGGAGGAGTGCGAGGGGATAAGGAGATACTCGTTAAAGGTATGCGAGGGCTCGTTGATAATGTGGGACATGGGACAACACCTCCAGAAAATAATAACGGACACACCTGTCCCATGAGGGAAAGATGTGCCCAGACGGACGGCGCGGCTGCCCGGGCAGCCCCTCGTTTTCTGCTCCCCCGTGGTACCCCACTCTTCCGTCAGTCACAGAAAACGTACGAATTGTTAATTCGATACTAACAAAACGGACCGAGAGTTGTCAATCAACAGAAATTCTAAAAATGTCGGAAATGAACAGCCAAAAACTTGTCATATTGTCACCATTGACAAGAACAAAGCAATAATGCTACAATACGCGCGATGAGAATAAACGCCCGTTTCCGGTGCATACTTACGGCAAAGGAGAGGTGAAGATGGCGAACGCAGCTTTTCGCGTTGTATGTCCCATGTCGCATCCCTCGTTTAAACCGAAGGCTGATGCGGCGCGCTTTCCCGTTGATCGTGAATATTTTGTTTTTCCCGGCTTTTGCGATGTGCATGTGCATTTTCGCGAGCCGGGATTTTCCTATAAAGAGACCATCGCCTCCGGTACGCGCGCTGCCGCGCACGGGGGATATACCGCGGTTTGTACTATGCCCAATCTTGATCCGGTACCGGACAGCGCGGAGCATCTGCAATCCGAGTTGGACGCGATAGCCCGGAGCGCCGTGATCGCCGTATATCCTTACGGAGCGATAACGGTTGGCGAAAAAGGGGAGAAGCTTGCAGACCTTGAGGACATGGCGGACAGTGTCGTCGCCTTCTCGGACGACGGGCACGGCGTTCAGTCAAAAGAGATGATGCGCGAGGCTATGATCCGCGCAAAAGCTTTGGGAAAGCTCATTGTTGCGCACTGCGAGGTAAACGATCTGCTTCGCGGCGGCTATATACACGACGGCGCTTACGCCGCCTCGCACGGACACAGAGGTATTTGCAGTGAAAGCGAATGGCGCCAGATAGAGCGCGACATCGAGCTTGCGGCTGAAACCGGCTGCGGATATCACGTTTGCCATATTTCGTGCAAGAAAAGCGTTGAGCTCATCCGCAGGGCAAAGCGCGCGCATATCGACGTGACCTGCGAGACCGCGCCTCACTATTTGCTGCTGGACGAAAACGACCTTCGGGAGGACGGACGCTTCAAGATGAACCCGCCTCTGCGAGCAAAAGAGGACAGGCTTGCGCTGCTGGAGGGCTTATCTGACGGAACCATTGATATGATAGCTACCGACCACGCGCCGCACAGCGCAGAGGAAAAGGCAAAGGGACTGGAGAAAAGCGCCTTCGGCATAGTCGGACTGGAAACCGCGTTTCCGCTGCTCTATACGAAGCTCGTCAAAATGGGCATGCTGACGCTTGAGCGTCTCGTCGAGCTGATGGCGGTCAACCCACGGTCACGCTTTTCGATACCGCTCGGCGACGACTGTACGGTGTGGGATCTTGACCGGACGTTTGCGGTCGAGCCGGCAGACTTCCTTTCGATGGGACACGCGACGCCATTCGCGCATTGGGAGCTGAACGGCGTATGCATGATGACGTCCGCCGGAGGGAAAACGGCGTATCTGGATAAGGAGTGCAAATGAAGGAAAGCGTTTTTACCGTGACGTATAACGCCGCGATCGCGGAGAATACCTTCAGACTGCGGCTTGAGGGCGACACCGGCGCAGTAGAAAAGCCGGGACAGTTTGTGAACATATCCGTTGAAAACGGTTTTCTGCGCCGCCCGATAAGCGTTTGCGACAGGGATGAGCGCAGCCTTACGCTCATCTACCGGGCTGTGGGACGCGGAACGCGCTGGCTGAGTGAGCGGCATGCCGGGGATGCGCTTGATCTGCTCACGGGGCTTGGCAATGGCTTTGATCTCACAACTGCCGGGGAAAAGCCGCTCTTGCTCGGCGGAGGCGTCGGGACGGCGCCGCTGTTCTGGCTTGCGCGCAGGCTCTGTGCTGCCGGCGCGGAGCCGTTCGCGGCACTCGGCTTCCGCACCGGCGCGGAGGTTTTTTACGAGGAGGAATTCCGCGCGCTCGGCTGCCGCGTCGCGATTGCGACAGAGGACGGAAGCCGCGGAACCAAGGGATTTGTAACGGATATTATGCCGGAAGCGTACAGCGAAGTTTTTGCCTGCGGACCGCTGCCGATGCTCCGCGCGGTGAGCCACGAGCTGCGGACGGGCGCGCAGTTCAGCCTGGAAGAACGTATGGGCTGCGGTTTCGGAGCGTGCATGGGCTGCACCTGCGAGACGAAAGCAGGAGCGAAGCGCGTATGCAAGGACGGCCCGGTATTCCGCAGGGAGGAGCTGCCATGGTGAATACAAAGGTGGAGCTTTGCGGCATTACGCTGGACAATCCGGTGATAGCCGCCTCCGGGACGTTTGGCTATGGCTATGAGTTTGCGGAGATATACGACATCAACTGCCTTGGCACGTTTTCCTTTAAGGGCACGACGTTTGAACCGCGCTTCGGGAATCCGACGCCGCGCATCGCCGAGGCGAACGCGGGCATGCTCAACGCGGTAGGACTTCAAAACCCCGGCGTCGAGCGCGTGATCGCCGAGGAGCTTCCTAAGCTCGCAAGGGTTTTCCACAAGCCTGTAATGGCAAACGTCAGCGGTTTTTCTGTGGAGGAATACGCAGAGGTCTGCCGACGGCTGGACGGCGAGGCGCAGATCGGCTGGCTTGAGGTCAATATCAGCTGTCCAAACGTACACGGCGGCGGCATGAGCTTCGGTACGGACCCAAAGCTCGCGGCGGAGGTAACGCGCACTGTGAAAGCCGTCACAACAAAGCCCGTTATCATGAAGCTGTCGCCGAATGCCGCAGACATCGCCGAGGTCGCCAAAGCCTGCGAGGAAGCGGGCGCCGACGCGATCAGCCTTATCAATACGCTGCTGGGCATGCGCATTGACCTCGCAAAGCGCCGCCCCGTGCTCGCCAACACGACGGGCGGACTTTCAGGGCCTGCCGTGTTCCCGGTCGCGCTGCGTATGGTATGGCAGACGTCGCACGCGGTAAGCATACCGGTCATCGGGATCGGCGGCGTCAGCTCGGCGGAGGACGTGATCGAAATGATGCTTGCCGGTGCGACGGCAGTGGAGGTGGGGGCCGCGAATCTTGTGCGGCCCACGGCGTGCAGGGACATTATCGACGCCCTGCCAGCGACTATGGCCAGATACAATATTGATTCGCTCAGCGAAATAACAGGAGGAGCTAAAGAATGGGAAAAGATGTGATCGTCGCTCTTGATTTCCCGACAATGCAGGAGACGCTTGCGTTTCTCGACAGGCTCGACGGAGCGAAGCCCTTTATCAAAATCGGGATGGAGCTCTACTACGCGGAAGGCCCGCAGATCGTGCGCGAGCTCAAGAGGCGCGGCTTGAGGATATTCCTCGATCTCAAGCTGCACGATATACCAAACACTGTAAAAAAGGCAATGCGCGTGCTTTCAAATCTTGAGGTTGACATCTGCAATCTTCATGCGGCGGGCACGACCGCGATGATGGAGGCGGCGCTTGAGGGACTGACACGCCCGGACGGAACAAGACCGAAGCTGATCGCCGTGACGCAGTTGACCTCCACCGACCAGACTGCTATGGAACGCGATCTGCTCATAAAAGAGCCGCTTGAGTCCGTCGTGCTGCACTACGCGCAGACGGCAAGACACGCAGGACTGGACGGCGTCGTCTGCTCCCCGCTTGAGACAAAGCGCGTGCACGAAGCCTGCGGCGAAAAGTTCATCACGGTCACGCCGGGCGTGCGCTATATAAGCGGACAGGATGACCAGAAGCGTGTGACAACGCCCGCAAAGGCGAAAGAGCTTGGCGCGGACTATATCGTCGTCGGGCGTCCGATCACCGCAGCGGAGGAGCCTGCGGAAGTATACCGGCGCTGCGTTGAAGATTTTGTGGGCTGAACGGAAAACGAGACCGTACAAAAAGCACATGGAGGAGCACAATGGAGCTTGAAACAATTATCGCGAAGGACCTGCTGCGCATCGGCGCGGTGTTTTTCCGCCCAAATGAGCCCTTTATCTGGGCAAGCGGCATCAAAAGCCCGGTCTATTGCGACAACCGCCTGACGCTGAGCGAGCCCTCGGTACGCCGTGATGTGGAAAACGGACTTGCGACGCTCATAGAGCGGAACTATCCTGACGCGCAGGCACTTATGGGTACGTCTACCGCGGGAATAGCGCACGCTGCGATAACGGCGCACATCCTCAACCTTCCAATGGGCTATGTGCGCGGCGGGGCCAAGGACCATGGGCGGCAAAACAGAATAGAGGGCAAGCTTGAGCCGGGGCAGAGGGTCGTTGTAGTGGAGGATCTTATTTCCACGGGAGGAAGCGTGATCGAGGTGGTGGACGCGCTGCGCGAGGCGGGCGCGGAGGTGCTCGGCATAGCGAGCATCTTCACCTACGGCATGAGCAAGAGCGTTGAGAGGCTTGCAGAGTCAAATGTGAAAAATCTCTCGCTGACCAACTTTGACGTGATCGCCCGGGTCGCGGCGGACGAGGGCTATATAAAGCCGGAGGACGTCGCGCGCCTGATAGCGTTCCGAAATAAACCATCCGATGAAGGATGGATCGCAGGAGGAGCAGAATGAGAAATCTGATAGACATCATGGAGCTGTCCACCGACGAGCTGCGCGAGCTTGTAGAGCGCGCAATGGACATCATCGAGAATCCCGCGAAGTATGCGGAAAGCTGCCACGGAAAAAAACTGGCTACACTCTTTTTTGAACCGTCTACACGTACCCGCCTGAGTTTTGAGGCGGCGATGTATGAGCTCGGCGGCAATGTGATCGGCTTTTCCGAGGCGAACAGCAGCTCCGCCGCGAAGGGCGAGAGCGTCGCCGATACCGTGCGAACGGTAGGCTGTTATGCCGACATCATCGCCATGCGCCACCCGAAGGAGGGCGCGCCTCTGGTCGCGACGCGCACGGCGGGCGTGCCTGTGGTCAACGCCGGAGACGGCGGACACAACCATCCCACGCAGACGCTTGCGGACCTTCTCACCATCTACCGCGAGAAGGGCGGCTTTGAAAACCTGACCATAGGTCTGTGCGGCGACCTCAAATTCGGAAGAACGGTGCACTCGCTCATCTGCGCCATGTCGCGCTATGCGGGCGTGCGCTTCGTGCTGATCTCACCGGAGGAATTGAAGGTGCCGCGTTATCTGATCTCCGACATCCTTGAGCCAAAAAACATCCCCTACGAGGAGGTCACGAGCCTTGAGGACGCCATGCCCAAGCTGGATGTTCTCTACATGACGCGCGTGCAGCGCGAGCGCTTCTTCAACGAGGCGGACTACATCAGACTCAAGGACACCTATATCCTTACGCCGGAGAAGCTTCGCACGGCGAAAAAGGACCTTGCGATCCTGCACCCGCTGCCGCGTGTGAACGAGATCTCCGTGGCGGTTGACGACGACCCGCGCGCCTGCTATTTCAAACAGG
Organism: Oscillospiraceae bacterium; assembly: GCA_017620315.1. GTDB lineage: Bacteria > Bacillota > Clostridia > Oscillospirales > Oscillospiraceae > Hominicoprocola. The sequence goes on from JAFZQQ010000052.1 coordinate 6,641, forward strand.
TGCTCAATGGCAAATATATGCGTATGGCGCTCATTCTTAAGCTTTTGGAGGTGGAAGTATGATCATCGGTCAGATCAAGGACGGCATTGTGCTCGACCACATAACCGCGGGGCGCGGCATGGATATCTATCGCATTCTCGGACTCGGCGAGCTGGACTGCACCGTTGCCATGATAAAGAATGCGGACAGCGCCAAGAAGGGCAAAAAGGACATTATCAAGGTCGGCAAGGTCATAGATCTCGACTTCGACGTGCTGGGTTACATCGACCCCGGAATCACGGTGAACATCATTGAAAACGGCAAGCTTGCCAAACGCGAGCATTTGTCTCTCCCGACAACGGTGAAGGACATCATCCGCTGCAAGAACCCGCGCTGCATCACCTCGACAGAGCAGGAGCTTCGCCATGAGTTCCGACTGGTGAACGCCGAGCGCAAGATATATCGCTGCATCTACTGCGAGAGCGAAGCTCCCACGCTTTGATCAATAATACGAAGGAAACCCCTCCGGAGGCAGCTTGAAGCTTCCGGAGGGGCTGTATCATTCATATTATATAATGGCTCTGCGGCTGCCGTCCCCGTTGCTAAACGTCTTTTTGTGTGATACAATGTGTTAAGAAAGAAAGAAGGACACTGAAAGCGAGGGAAAACAGTGACTGATTTTTGTGACCTGCATACGCACTCCAGCGCCTCGGACGGACAGTATTCGCCTTCCGAGCTTGTCACACTGGCTGCGGAAAACGGCATTGGGGTCATGGCGCTTACCGACCATGACACGACGGAGGGCATTGCGGAGGCGAGCGAGGCGGGAGGAAGGTGTTCCGTGCGCGTTATCCCGGGAGTTGAGCTGAGCGCCAGGGAGTATAATACCTACCATATACTTGGCTACGCTTACAACACAGAGGCGCCTGAGCTTGCCGCGCTCTGCGCGCGCATGAAGAAGCGGCGCGACAATCGCAACCGGATGATACTTGAATATCTGAACGAAAACGGTATGCCGCTTGAGCAGGGAGAGATAGAGGCTATAGCGGGCGGAGACATCATCGGGAGACCGCACATCGCGCGCGCGATGGTTGCGCACGGCTATGTGAAGAACAACAGGGAAGCGTTCGACAAATGGCTCGACACCGATGAGATCCATGAACGTATGGACGTCGGAAAGCCCACGGCGAGGGAATGTGTTGAGACGATCAAAGCGTCGGGGGGAAAGGCGTCGCTGGCGCATCCGTACCAGATAGGCGTTGACAACGATACCCTCGACGCCATAGTGCGCGAGCTTGCCGGTTACGGACTTGATGCAATTGAGTGCCTGTATCCGAAGTTTACTCCGGAGCAGCAGGCTTACTATTATCACCTTGCGGAGAAATACGGCCTTCATATCACCGGAGGCAGCGATTTTCACGGTGAACTTGTGAAGCCGGACGTGAGGCTTGCGAGGCTTGAGCTTGACGTGGACTGGCTGCTGTAAAGAAGCGGCGATAAAACTCGAAAAAATGTATGATTTGCGGTTGACAATCGGGAACCGGCGTGCTATCATACGCGATAGTTTGATTTCAAACTATTATCTGCTGATTATGAAAGGACGTCTTAAAATGAAAAACCGCAAACCTGTTTTTGCACTTGTGCTTGCGGCGAGCATTCTGGGTGGTTGCGCTGCCAATAATGCCCAGCCTGCCGCGCAGACCGCTACGACGGAAGCTTCAGCTCCCACTGTTGTGACTGTCGAGGCGAAGGGTCCGTCCGGCACTGCCACCGCGACCGCGCAGGGTCTGGATGAGACCGTTACCGTTACGCTGACCCTTAAGGAGGGCGTGATCGACTCCGTCGAGGCTTCGACCGACAAGGCGGATTCTCCGATCGGCGGCAAGGCGATCGAGCAGCTTCCGGCCGAAATGAAAGCAAAGAACAGCGTGAAGGTCGACGCCGTTTCGGGTGCGACCGTGACCTCCGACGCCGTTATCTCCGCCGCGACCGCCGCTTACTTTGACGTTATCGGCGCTGAGTTCGATCTCGACGCCTGGCTCAAGGGACAGGGCTATGTAAAGGCCTCCGACTATGATATGACGGTTGGCGTGGACGCCGTGACCTCCGCCACCACCGCCGGCCAGGGCGGCATCAACTTCGGAGACGTCGACCTCTCTGACGAGCTCAAGAAGGAGCTTATCCTTGAGTACCTCAAGGGCGCGGAGAACAATTATCGCGAAATGTATCAGATTGCGACCTCCTACAACAACGTGCCGACCATCGGCAGTGTCGAGTATGTGCTCGACCCCTCCGATATGACGCTTTTCGGCTCCAGCGAGAGCAACACCGCAAAGCTCAACAACATGGAGCTCAACCCCAAGGTCGATCTCTACTGGACGCGTCAGATCCGTGAGGGCGACGTTTGCTCCGACGCCATGCCCATTCTTCCCACTTACTTTATGAGCTACGGCGTTGAGATCGAAGCGACCTATCGCGCCATTCATTTCGCTGAACTGAGCAAGGATGAGATACCCGTTTTCGTCGCCAAGGCGCGCGAGTATTTCGCGACGCTCAGCAGCACCGCTCAGCTTGCGCAGATGGACGACGACGCCCTTTACAATTATCTCAGCACCTCTCCGATGAATTTCTATCAGCTTATTCCGAGCCGCTTCGTCGTGACCTCTCCGTGGTTCCTGCACGTCTATGACAGCGGTTATGCCCGCCAGTTTGTCAGCGCCGAGCTTCAGGCAAAGCTTCTTGCCGCCGCGCAGGAGAAATATCCCGAGGCTGCCGCACTCACGGTGCTCGACTTCGCGACCTTCTCCGCGACCGGTCTCAAGACGCAGCAGCTGCTGACGTTTGACCGCTGAACCATCAATTAAATAAAGGGCCGCCGGTTCGACAGAACGGCGGCCC
>JAFZQQ010000053.1 GCA_017620315.1 Oscillospiraceae bacterium
GCATGAGCATATCGCCCGTACATGGCAGGGACGACGGAGCGGAATATGTCATTATCTTCCGCAGAGACTGATGACCGGGAGGCGCTTATGGAGCCTGATTCCAAATTAATAAGGCCGGTGCTCCCAGAGCCCGAGCAGCCGCTGATGCAGCTTGCTCTCGAACCCTACGACGCACTGATCGAGCTGGATGTTGAGCAGATGGCCGTGCGTACGATACACCGGGCAAACGAAGCTTTTCCGCTGCCCGACGGCAACGGAGCTTACAACGTTATCATGAATCGCTACGCCGACATCATGGTTCATCCCGACGACAGGGAACCGTTTATGCAGGCGTTCGATCCGAACACGCTGCCGCAGCGTCTTCGCGAGGCGGACGGTCTTTCCAGTTTGCGCTACCGTCTGCGTCTTCCGGGAGACTGGCGCTGGACCGAGGCAGCCTTTGTCGGCGCGCCGCACACCGGTATGCCGGAGCATGTTATCTACGTCTTTTTCCGCAACTCCGACATTCCGGCAGACGACGACTCGGATGAAATGCAGCGCAATGACCTGACCGGACTGCTGCCCGAGCAGGCCTTCTTTGAGCATGCGAAAGAGCTTCTGCGTGAGCACGGCGACGGCTGGTGCGTCGTTGTTATCGATCTTGAGCATTTCAAGCTCTTCAACGAATGGTACGGGCGCGAGCAGGGCGACATCCTTCTCAGGCAAGTTGGCGTGTGTCTCACCCGCGCGGAGCTGGAGAACGGCGGTATCGCCTGCCATATGGGGCAGGACGACTTTGCGCTGCTGATCCCCTATGACGAGCGAAAAATAGAGCTCATATACGAACAGGTGCACGGGCTCATCGTGCGCTACGGCACCTCCGTCGGCTTTTTGCCGGCATTTGGCGTGTGCATGGTCGACGAGGGCAGTTCCATCGAGCAGATTTGCGACCGCGCCTCAATGGCGGCCATGCGCGCGAAGGACAACTATCACTCGCGCATACGCATTTTTGACCCTCTTATGTACGAGAAGGCGGACTGGGACTATCATGTGCTCACCGACTTCCAGAAGGCCATGTCCAACCACGAGCTCTCCTTCTATCTTCAGCCCCAGTGCCACATCGCCACCGAGCGCATTGTCGGCGCGGAATCTCTGGTGCGCTGGCGCAAGCCGGACGGCAAAATGGTGCCTCCGGGCGTATTCGTGCCGGTGCTTGAGGAATACGGCTTCATCACCGACATGGACAAGTTCGTCTGGGAAGAGGTCTGCAAGTGGCAGAAAAACTGGATAGACAGCGGCCACACTCCGCTGCCGGTCTCGGTGAACGTATCGCAGATCGATATCTACACCATTGACGTGCCCGCGTTTTTTGAGTCGCTTATCAAGAAGTACGAGCTTCCGACCGAGGTCATTAAAATTGAGATCACAGAGTCCGCCTATGTGGACAACGGCTCCGTCGCCGACGCGGTCACGCGGCTGCGCGAAAAGGGCTTTCTTGTGCTGATGGATGACTTCGGCAGCGGCTATTCCTCACTGAATATGCTGCGTAACCTCAATATAGACGTCATAAAGCTGGACGCCCAGTTCCTGCGCATGGGCGGCGACGACCGCAAGGGCATACAGATCATGGAGTCCATCGTAAACATGGCGACCACGATGGGCGTGCCCATCATAGTCGAGGGCGTCGAGACCCGGCAGGAGACCGATTTCCTTTCCGGTCTCGGATGCAGCTATGTTCAGGGCTATTACTTCTATCGGCCTATGCCGAAGGAGGATTTTCAGAATCTTATCTCCAACCCCGAGCATATTGACACAAGCGGCTTCACCTTTGCGGCAAAGGATCAGTTCCACACGCGCGAGTTCCTTGACCGCAGCGTATTCAGCGACGCGATGCTCAACAACATTCTGGGCCCCGTGGCATTTTTCCAGCTGCACGGCAAGGACGTCGACATTGTACGTTTCAACCGCCAGCTGTATGATGAGGTCAACCTGTCCTCCTTTAACGATATCACGCGCGCCTTACAGGATCGCGCTCTCCCCGAGGATGCCCCGCGGCTCTACGAGCTGCTCGATCAGGCGTACAGCGATCCGCTGGACGGCGCGGGCGGCGTGATCCGTTTTATGCGCGCCGACGGCTCGACAGCCCAGTTCAGGATGCAGTTCTTCTTCCTTGAGGAGGACGAAAACAGCAGAACGTTCTACGGCTCCGTGCACGACGTGACCAGCACCAACCGTCTCAGCGAGCAGATGGGTCTTCTCACTCGTCTCTCCCCCGCAAGCATAATCTTCCTGCAGCACACCGGCGGCGAGCTTCGCTTCCGCGTTGCCACTCACGGTCTTGAGCGCGCGCTCGGCATCGGGCGCGACGAGCTGGAGCACGAGTTGAACATCGGCGCGTTTCGCGAGCGGCTTGATCCCCGCGAGCGCGAGGCGCTGCTTCAGCTTATCGTCAATTCCGGTATGAACATGGGCAGCTTCTCGCCCCCCTTCCGTGTTACCGCGGCGGACGGGACCGAGCAAATGCTGTGCATGCGCTTTGACTCCGTACACGACAAGGCCAGCGGAGTCGAGTATGTCCTTGTGCTCTCTCCTGTGGACGGTTCGGCACAGCTTGGATCAAGTATAGTTTTTAGTGAGGCGGAACATGCTGTATCGCAGCAGACTTCGTGAAAAACTGGATGAAGCCCTGAGCGCGGTGCTGCCGATCATCGCCATCGTTCTCATTCTTTCGCTGACAATAGTACCCGTAACGAGCAGCGTGCTGCTGGCATTTCTGCTCGGTGGCGTGCTGCTTATTGCCGGAATGATGTTTTTTACCCTCGGTGCCGAGCTTGCGATGGAGCCGATGGGCGAGCAGGTCGGCGGGCGTATTACGCGCACCAGAAAGCTCTGGGTCATCCTCGCGACCGGGTTTTTGCTCGGCGCGCTCATAACTGTTTCAGAGCCGGATCTTCAGGTCCTGGCGGGGCAGGTGCAGTCCATCCCCAACCGTGTGCTGATCTTTTCGGTCGCGGGCGGCGTCGGGCTGTTTCTTGCTCTTGCGCTGCTGCGAATGCTGCTTGGCGTAAAGCTGCGCACGCTGCTGCTGGTCTTCTACGCGGCGGCGATCCTGCTCACCGCGCTCACTCCCCGGGACTTTCTCGCCGTCGCCTTTGACGCCGGCGGCGTCACCACCGGGCCGATGAC
>JAFZQQ010000054.1 GCA_017620315.1 Oscillospiraceae bacterium
GAGCTTGAACGTATTGCCCTCGCCTTCCGTAAGGATGCTTTCCATTTTACAATAATCGGTGTCGGCGTCAAACTTTTTCGTCCATACGCGCGTCATCCGCCCGTCGTCGTCATAGCGCGCCGCGATCAGCACGGCGCCCTTCGGGACGTTCTGCACGGTGCAGTAGTCGATCATCTGTCCCCAGACCGCGGCGTTGATCTCCGTCCACGGGCAGGTGGTGTTGCAGTGGAACTTTGCGTCTTTCAGCGGGCTGTTGCCCCCGGGTAAAGCATTATAAATAGCCGTCCAGCTATCGCCGCCGTAGTAGACGTCCGTGAGACCGTTACAGCCATTGGTTGCCGCCATACCTACCTCTTTCACGGTGTTCGGAATGATGATGTATTTGAGGTTTGAGCAGCCGTTGAACGCTCCTTTGTAAATGCTCGTCACGCCGGGCGCGATGTCCACGGCGGTGATTAGGGGCTTGTTTTCTTCGGTCAGCCACGGCCTGCTTTTCATCTCGCCCTCGCCGATGATGTACAGCACGCCGCTGTCGGTCAGGTGATACAGCAGATTATCGCCGCAGGCGCCGAAGGTGTGGCCGTAATGCACCGTGGCTTTCTCCAGTGAGTCGTCGCTGCCGTAGTAGGATTTTTTTATCTCAGCCCACGCAGTCTCGTCGCCCGCATAGTATATGTCCGCCAGCGCCGTGCAGGTGTCGAACGCGCAGTAGCCGATGCTTTGCACCGAGGAGGGGATCGCGATCCACGAAAGCTCTCTGCAGCGCAAAAACGCCTGAGGGCCGATGGAAGTCGTGCCGTCCTGAATAACGACGTACCGCAGCGAGTAGCAGCCTCCGAACGCGCCCTCCTCGATGGTCTCTATTTTGCCGGGGATCACCATGCTCTCAAGCGCTGTGCAGCCGTTGAATGCATACTTTCCGATCTTCTCTATGCTCTCCGGGAACGTGAAGGACTTCAGCGAGGAGCAGCCTCCAAACATACTCTGGCCGATCTCCTTCATGTCGTTCGGAAGGATGACGTCGGTCAGCGCCGCGCAGTTTTGGAATATACCGTTTCCCAATCTCACGGTTTTCGGGATGCTGACGGTCTTGAGCCTGGCGCCGAAAAACGCGTAGTTGCCGAGCGCCTTCACGCCGTCCGGAATGACATAGCTATCATCCGTCTTGCCGGTCGGATACATGACCAGCGTTTCCATGTTCTTGCTGAACAGGACGCCGTCCTGCGCGAAGAAGCTTTCGCTGCGGGAGGCGACCTTGAATTCGTTGAGCGCGATGCAGCCCGAAAATGCTCTGCTGTAGACCTCTGTCATGCTGGCGGGAAGCGTCACCGAGGACAACTTCACGCAGTTCTCGAACGCTTCTGATGCCAGAAAGTCGACCCCCTCGGAGATCGTCAGGTTCTCCAGGTTTTTGCAGCCGCTGAACGCTCTGATCGAGACGGTTTTCAAACTGCCGGGGATCGTGACGGCCGTCAGCGCTACGCAGTCCGCAAACACGCTCCATTTCATCGTTTTCAGGTTTTTTGAAAGCTTCAGGCTCTCGAGTTTTCGGCAGCCCTGAAACGCATAGTGGTCGATCTCCGTCACGCTGTCCGGGATCACAATGCTCTCGAGGCCGGAGCAGTACCTGAACGCGCTTTCGCCGATGGTCTCAAGGGTATTCGGCAGCGATACGCTCTCCGCGTACCCGCAGGACGAGAATGCCTCATTGCCGATACGCGTGCAGCCGCTTTCAACGGTGATGGACTTGATTTCCCTCTTGTGTCTCTCCCACGGAGTATCATTGAAGGAGACTGTGGAGATGTCAAACCCATAGTCATCCATATCGCCCGTGCCGGAGATCGTCATTGCGCCGTCTTCGGACAGCGACCATTTAAGGTTTGCGCCGCAGGTGCCGGACAGCTCCTCCGCCCGCGCGGCGGGCACGAGCGGGAGCAGCAGGCAGAGCGCCAGCAGAATAGACAGAGCCTTGCAGGTGCGTTTCATAAGCGGATACCTCCCTGTACGAATCATACAGTTTGGTATTTTATCACAGGTATGCCTGTCTTGTACAGCCCCACGCGCATTTTTCGGCAAATGGAAAGAGAGGCAGCTTTCGCTGCCTCTCTTTTGAAATTGTTTTAGCACTTTTCGAACACGGTGGCAACGCCCTGACCGCCGCCGATGCACAGCGTGGCAAGGCCCTTCTTCGCCTCGGGACGCTTCTGCATCTCGTGCAGCAGCGTAACGATGATGCGCGCGCCGGATGCGCCGACCGGGTGACCGAGGGAAATCGCGCCGCCGTTGACGTTGACCTTGCTCATGTCGAAGCCCAGTTCGCGGGCGACAGCGATGCTCTGCGCGGCAAACGCCTCGTTCGCCTCGATGAGGTCCATGTCCTTGACCTCGAGACCGGCCTTCTTCATCGCCTGACGGGTCGCGACCACAGGGCCGACGCCCATGATCTTGGGATCGACGCCGCCCTGGCCCCAGCCGACGAGCTTCGCCATGGGCTTGAGGCCGTACTTCGCGACAGCCTCGCCGCTGGCGAGAACGATCGCCGCCGCGCCGTCGTTGATGCCGGAGGCGTTGCCCGCGGTGACGCGCTGCTGACCCTTGTCCGCGGCGTCCTTGATGCCGGTGGGCTCAAAGGTGTGGGTGACCTGCGGCGCCGGGGACTCGGGGCCGACAGGGAACGCGCCGCGCAGACCGGCGAGCTTGTCGAGCGGGGAAAGGCGCGGGAACTCGTCGACCTTGAATTCGACCGTCTCCTTCTTGACCTTCACGGGGACGGGGACGATCTCGTCGTTGAAGCGGCCGGACTCGATCGCCGCCTTCGCCTTGGTCTGAGAAGAGAACGCAAACTCGTCCTGCTCCTGACGGGTGATGCCCCACACGTCGTTGATGTTCTCGGCGGTGGTGCCCATGTGATAGTTGTTGAACGCGTCCCACAGGCCGTCCTTGATCATCTCGTCGACGACCTTCTTGTCGCCCATACGGGCGCCCCAGCGCTCTTCGGGCAGGGTATAGGGAGCGGCGCTCATGTTCTCGGTGCCGCCCGCGACAACGATGTCGGCGTCGCCGGCGAGGATGGCGCGCGCGCCCTCGATAACGGACTTCATGCCGGAGCCGCAGACCATGCCCACGGTGTAGGCGGGAACGCTGTAGGGAATGCCGGCGCCGATGCTGACCTGACGCGCGACGTTCTGGCCGAGGCCGGCGGTCAGGATGCAGCCGAACATCAGCTCATCGACGTTCTCAGGTGCAACATTTGCGCGCTTGAGGGCCTCCTTCACGACGATGGAGCCCAGCGTAGCGGCAGGCACGTCCTTGAGGCTTCCGCCATAGGAGCCGACAGCGGTACGGCAGCAGTTGACGACATACAGGTCTTTCATTGCGTTTCTCCTTTTAAATTATAATGTGTTGAGCCTCAGCTCTCTTGCAACATAACAATTATACACGCCGCGCGGCAAAAAAGCAACTGTAATCCTTGCGCGCCGCGCAAATCGCTTTACGGCTCCGCGGGAGCGTCGGCCGTATCGGTCCCGGCGTCCTCGCCGGTCTTCTGAGCTGCGACAAGCGCAGCGTAGATGGCAACGGGGTCAAGCTCGTCGGCCGCGGGCGTTGTGACAAGCTCGGCGCGCTCTATCTCGCCGAGGAAAAACACGTCGAAATACTCGCTGCGCACGGCCTCCACCGCCTCCGCGACATTGAGCGGGCGGCGCAGGATGATGTGATAACCGTACTGCGTCTCCACGATGTCGCTGTATTCGTTCTCCTCCAGCGCGCGGGCGGCGGCGTCAAACTCCTCGACCATCGTGCCCTGCGCGAAGGTATAGCCTTCGGGGCTGCGCTCGCGCCCGGGATCCTCGCCGTATTGGTCGGCGAGCTCGCCGAAAAGCGTGATCGGGTCGCTGCTGTCGCGAAGCTGCCAGAGTATATCCTCCGCAAGCTGGCGCTTTTCGGCGATCGTCGCGTCGTCAAGCTTTTCCCGCGTGTTCTGGTCGATCGTCATTAAGAGGATGTGGTCCGCGGTGACATACCCGGCTCCCACCGCGTAGGCGCGCAGCACGTCGTCGGAGGCGTAGAGCTCCGTGCCCGGCGTGGTGTACGCCTCATAGAGCCTGTTGTAAAGATAATCGGTGCGTGAAAGCCGTTCGTAGCCCTCGAGGCTGATACCGAGCTTGTAAAGCTCCTCGATGTATTTATCCTCTCCGCCGAGCCTCTCGATATTCGATGCGCGCTGCGCGGCAAGCTCCGCCTCGTCCTCGGCGGTCAGCTTCACACCGTAGCGCTCGCAGAGGTTTTCAAGCACAAGCTGCTGCTTGATGGCGGTCATCGTGTCCTCAACGATAAAATCCTTGAGCGTTTGCGTGCCGTCTATCGGAGTATCCCAGCTCTCGGCAACGTCGATGCCGTAGTACTGCTTCAGATTGGTGCACTCCATCCCGAGCCAGAAGGTGTAAAGCTCCGCGTTTGCGCCGTTGCCGTCGACATAGGCTATCATATCGCTCGAGGCGACCGCGGTTGCCTCCTGTGTGATGCCGTTTTCGATCTGCTCCGGCTTGATCTCCGGCCTCTCCGGGGAGAATTTCCATACCGCCGCGCCGGCCGCCGCGCCGATCGCGACCGCAAGCAGCGCCGACAGCGCCCTGTCCTTCCACATATTACTGCTTCCTCTCTGTCAAAATCATATACGCAAATATCGTTTGTATTTACCGTATGTGCAGCTCATTGATGAGCTCATGCGCGCTTTTCAGCACGTCCTCGTCCTTTTCGAGCTTCATCGTGAGCTTTGGCTCCGTGCCGGCGGACAGCGTCAACCTGCGTCGGTTCCTGTGCGACGAGCACAGGCGCATGACCGCCTCGACGGGGAACCCGTCGCCGAAGGTAAAGGTCACGTTCCTGTCGCGCTGGGTGATGTCGCGCACGCCGACCTCCGCGGCGGCGGTGCGCAGCAGCGCGACATCCATCAGCGCGATGACGCTCTTCGGCGGCTCGCCGTAGCGGTCAAGCAGCTCGTCGAACAGATCGCGCGAGTCCTCCTGCGTTTGCAGCGCCGCGATCCTCCGATAGACGTCCAGCCGCTGCTCCGGGGAGGGTATGTAGCTCTCCGGCAGGTTGGCGGATACGGTGAGATCCGCGGTCGTGTCGCTGCGGCGGGGCTTTTTTTCTCCGCGCTCTTCAAGGATCGCCTCCTCAAGCAGCTGCAGATACATATCGTATCCGACCGTCATCATATAGCCCGACTGCTCCGGCCCCAGAAGGTTGCCGGCGCCGCGTATCTCCAGGTCGCGCATGGCGACGCGGAAGCCCGCGCCGAACTCGGCATATTCGCGTATGGCGGCGAGACGCTTTTCGGCGACCTCGGTGAGCTCCCTGTTGCGCGGATAGGTCATATACGCATAGGCGCGCCTTGAGCTGCGCCCGATGCGCCCGCGAAGCTGATGCAGCTGGGCAAGCCCCATGCACTGCGCGTTGTCGACGATCAGCGTGTTGACGTTCGGAATGTCGATCCCGGTCTCGATGATGGTCGTGCAGACAAGCACCTGTATATCCCCCGAGACCATGTCCTGCATGACGGATTCAAGCTCTTCCTTGCTCTGCTGACCATGCGCGACCGCAAGCCTGACGTCCTCGCCGAGGAACTGCTTCAGCTTTGCGGCGCACGCATCTATCCCCATCCCGTAATTGCTGTCGTGGACCCGGTTGTGCAGATAATACACCTGCCCGCCGCGCCCCAGCTCGCGCCGTATCGCGTCGACGACCACATCCCAGCTGTGCTCGAGTACATAGGTCTGAACTGGCCTCCGCCCCTCCGGGGGCATATCGAGCGTCGACATATCGCGCAGCCCCGAGAGCGCCATATTGAGCGTTCTGGGTATCGGCGTCGCTGTGAGCGTCAGCGTGTCCACCTGACGCGCAAGCTCGCGCAGACGCTCCTTGTGGGTCACGCCGAAGCGCTGCTCCTCATCGATGATAAGCAGGCCCAGATCCTTGAACCTCATCTTTTTTTGCAACAGCGAATGCGTGCCGATCAGCAGGTCTACCCTTCCCTCCGCAGTCGACTCGAGCACGCGTTTCCTCTCCGCGGGCGTCCGGAAGCGCGATATCATTTCGATACGCACGGGAAATGAGCCAAAGCGCGCAAGCGAAGTCGAGTAGTGCTGCTGCGCGAGCACGGTCGTCGGCACAAGGATCGCCGCCTGCTTGCCGTCGAGTATGCATTTCATCGCGGCGCGCAGCGCGACCTCCGTCTTGCCGTAGCCCACGTCGCCGCAAAGCAACCTGTCCATCGGCTCGGGGCTCTCCATGTCCTTCTTGATCTCTTCAATCGCGCGGAGCTGGTCGTCGGTCTCGGCATAGTCGAAGGCGTCCTCAAATTCACGCTGCCATGGCGAATCCGGTGAAAAAGCAAAGCCCGGGCGGCGCTTGCGCTCGGCATAGAGCGCGATCAGCCCCTTGGCCAGATCCTTCGCCGCGGCTTTCGCCCTCGATTTGGTGCGCGACCAGTCTCCGCCTCCGAGCTTGGAGAGCTTTACGCGCGGATTTCCGTCCTCGTCCTCGCCGCCGCCGATGTACTTTGCCACAAGATCCAGCTGCGTCGCGGGGATATAGAGGCTGTCGTTCCCGGCGTACGCGATCTTGATGTAGTCCTTCTCGACACCGTCCAGGCGAATGCGCTCTATCCCGACAAAGCGCCCAATGCCATGGTGGACGTGCACCACAAGGTCTCCGGGCGAGAGGTCGGTATACGATTGCAGCTTCTGGCGGTTCGTGTCATTTTTCTGTCTTACGGC
>JAFZQQ010000055.1 GCA_017620315.1 Oscillospiraceae bacterium
GTATGACCTGGTGTGCAACGGCGTCGAGCTGTCCTCCGGCGCGGTGCGCAACCACGACCCGGAGATCATGGTCAAGGCGTTCGAGCTGGTGCGCCTCGGCGAGGATGACGTCAAGGCAAAATTCCCCGCGATGTACAACGCCTTCTGCTACGGCGCGCCGCCGCATGCGGGTATTGCCCCGGGCGTTGACCGTATGGTGATGTTGCTCGCGGGCGAGGATTCCATCCGCGAGATCATCCCCTTCCCGATGAACAAGAACGCGCAGGACGTGATGATGGGCGCCCCGAGCGAGGTCACGCAGAAGCAGCTCGACGAGCTCCACATCAAGGTCACCGCACACGAGAACGAATGAAGCAAAGAATTTTACTGCTTTTAATATCCTGTCTTATCCTGACGCTCGCCGCCTGCGGCGAGCGTCAAGCAGATATGCCCTCAGAGCCGGAGAGCGTGACGACTGAGGAGATCGCGGAGCCGGAGCAGCCAAAGTATCTGCCTGAGACCGCGGAGGAGGCGCACGCGGCGGCGGACGCGGGTCAGAAGGACGAGGAAAAGCGGACGGCGGAGCTGGAAGCGCGGCTGCGCACGGTCGTCGAGGGCATGACGCTTGAAGAAAAGGTCGGGCAGCTGTTTTTCGTTCGGTGTCCGCGCTCGCAGGCGTCGGATAAGATCGCAAAATATCACCTCGGCGGACTGCTGCTTTTCACGCGCGACTATAAGGACAACGACGACAACTGGCTCACCGCGGAGCAAATGACGGGAAAGCTGCAGGCGTTTCAGCTGACCGCGGAGCTGGACACGGGCATACATCTGTTTATCGGCTCTGATGAGGAGGGCGGCGAGGTCACGCGCGCAAGCCGGAATCCGAACCTCTTCCCCTCGCGCTCAAAATCCCCGCAGGAGCTGTACAATTCCGGAGGCATCGGTGAGGTACTCAACGACGCCGCGCAGAAGAACGACCTTTTGAAGAAATACGGCATAAACGTCAACTTTGCCCCGGTGGTCGATGTTTCCACCGATCCGGACGATTTTATCTACAGCCGCAGCCTCGGCAGGAACGCAGCCGAGACTATGGCCTACGCCGCAGGAGTGGTATCCGTGATGAACGACGAGGGCGTCGGCGCGGTACTGAAGCACTTCCCCGGCTACGGAAACAACGCGGATACGCATACGGGCGTCGCCATTGACGAACGACCCCTGGAATGGTTCGAGAAGTCAGACCTTGTTCCTTTTCTTGCGGGGATACGCGCAGACGCGCCCTTCGTGCTTGTGAGCCACAACATCGTCAAGTGCATGGACGAGAACCTTCCGGCCTCCCTCTCCCCTGCCGTGCATCGCGTTCTGCGTGATATGGGCTTTGACGGCGTCGCGCTGACCGATGACCTTTCCATGCAGGCGGTCAGCGCCTACGCAGCAGACGGGAGCGTGGCGGTGATGGCGCTCAAGGCAGGAAACGACATGGTCGTGACGGAGGATTTTGAAACTCAGATACCGCTCGTCATTCAGGCGGTGCGCGACGGCACGCTGGACGAGGGCGTGATCGACGCCGCCTGCCTGCGCGTGCTCAAAATAAAGTACAAACTCGGACTGCTTAAATTGGGGTGAGAACGATGGAAACCAAAAAACTCTATTATGCCGACCCATATATGCGTGAATTTACCGCGCGCGTGCTCTCCTGCGAGGAGACGAAGGGCGGCTTTGCCGTTGTGATGGACGAGACCGCCTTTATCCGGAGGGCGGCGGACAGCCCGCGGATCACGGCACGCTCGGCATGGTGCACGTGCTGGACGTACACGAGAAGGACGGCGTCATCACGCATCTGTGCGACGGGCCGTTTGAGCCGGGCGAGACTGTCCGCGGCACTCTGGACTGGGCGCGCCGCCTCGACCATATGCAGCAGCACTCGGGCGAGCATATCTGCTCGGGGCTGATCTGTGCGCGCTTCGGATGTGACAACGTGGGATTCCACATGGGCGCGGACAGCGTGACGATAGACTTCAACGCCGAAATAAGCTGGGACGAGCTCATGGAGCTCGAGCGCGCCGCGAACCGGTACATCTGCGAGGATCACGCGGTCGAGATCGGCTTTTACCGCGGCGCCGAGCTGGATACCATCGACTATCGCAGCAAAAAGCCGCTCGACGGCGACGTGCGCATCGTGCGCTTCCCGGGCGCGGACTGCTGCGCCTGCTGCGGCACGCACGTCGCGCGCAGCGGCGAGGTAGGTCTGGTGAAGTTCCTCTCCTGCCAGAAGTTCCGCGAGGGCGTGAGGATAGAGCTTCTCTGCGGCGAGCGCGCCTATCGCTGTCTCGCAGTCTCGTGGGAGCAGAATCTCCGCGTGGCGCAGTCGCTTTCGGTGAAGCCGACGGACAGCGCCGCGGCGGTCGCGCGGCTCGAAAACGAGCTCGGCGCGCTCAAGCTGCGCGCCGCGAGGCTGGAAACGCAGGTGTTCGCGCAGGTCGCGGCAAGGCTTCACGGCGAGGGCGACGTGCTGCTCGTCGAGGACGACGATCTGTCGCCGGACAGCGTGCGCAGGCTCTGCGACGCTGTGCTGAACGAGTGCGGCGGACGCTGCGCGGTCTTCGCCGGCGCGGACGGCGCGTGGAAGTACGCCGTCGGCGAAAAGGACGGCGACCTCCGCGAGCTGGTCAAGGCGCTTAATACCGAGTTGAACGGGCGCGGCGGCGGCAAGCCCTTCTTCGCGCAGGGCAGCGCGGCATGTACAAAGAGTGATATCGAAGCGTTTTTTGCCAAAGCGTAATTACATTGACGCATAAAAAGCAAAACCGGACGGCGCCGCAAGGCGCCGTCCGATTGTCATTCAGTTGTTGTGTTGTATTACGCGGTCTTTGTATTCACGGAGCGGAGGACGAGGATCGTGCCGACCATCAGCGCTATGCTCAGCGGCAGGCAGACGTACCAGGTGCGAACGAAGCCGGCGACCAGATAGGTCACGAGCGACACGCCCGCGGCGGTCAGCGCGTAGGGCAGCTGCGTGGAGACGTGCTGTACGTGGTTGCACTGCGCGCCGGCGCTCGCCATGATCGTCGTGTCGGAGATGGGCGAGCAGTGGTCGCCGAGCACCGCGCCAGCCATGCAGGCGGAGATGGAGATGATCATCAGCTCGTTGCCCATGTTCGCGCCGAACACGTCGACCACGATGGGAATGAGGATGCCGAAGGTGCCCCAGCTCGTACCGGTCGCGAAGGCGAGGAAGCCGCCGACAACGAATACCAGCGCGGGCAGCAGGCTCATGAGCGCGTCGATGTGCGCGGCGCTGTCGACCAGCCCCGCGACGTACTCCTTCGCGCCGAGGGAGTCAGTCATCGCCTTGAGCGTCCATGCGAAGGTCAGCACCAATATAGCGGGCACCATCGCCTTGAAGCCCTCGGGAACGGCGTTCATCACTTCGTTGAAGTTCAAAACGCGCGTCGCAAGATAGAAAATGATCGTGATGATCAGCGCCACGGCGGAGCCGTACATCAGGCCGACGGAGGCGTCGGAATTCGCAAAGGCGTCGGTGAAGCTCTCGCCTTCGAAGAAGCCGCCGGTATAGATCATTCCGACGACGCAGCAGACGATCAGCACAACGATCGGCACGACCAGGTGCATCACCTTGCCCTTGCTGCTGACCGGCGGGGTGGGCATGTCCTCTGCGCCGGTGATGCTGGAATGCATCGTGTTCTTTTCCTCAAGCTCCTTTGCCAGCTCGGCGGTGCGCATCGGGCCGTAGTCAAATTTGCACAGCGCCAGCGCGATCATCATGGCGAGCGTCGTGAACGCGTAGAAGTTGTAAGGGATCGCGCGCACGAACAGGTCCAGGCCGTTCGCGCCGTCCACAAAGCCGGTCACCGCCGCCGCCCACGAGGAGATCGGGGCGATGATGCAAACCGGCGCCGCCGTCGCGTCGATGAGGTAGGCGAGCTTGACGCGGGTGATGCCGTGACGCTCCGCCAGAGGACTCATGACCGAGCCGACCGTGAGGCAGTTGAAATAGTCGTCAATGAAGATCAGAACGCCCAGGGCGATGGTCGCGAGCTGCGCGCCGGTCTTGGTCTTAACGTGCTCGACCGACCAGCGGCCGAACGCCGCCGAGCCGCCCGCGCGGTTCATCAGCATGACGATCGCGCCGAGGATGACAAGAAAGACAAGGATGCCGACGTTCCAGCCGTCGATCAGCGAGCCGACCATGCCGTCGACAAAAACGTGTTCCAGCGTGCCGGTGAAGCTGAAGCCGGAGTACATCAGGCCGCCGACGAGGATGCCGATGAACAGCGACGAGTAGACCTCCTTCGTGATCAGCGCCAGAAGTATGGCGATGATCGGGGGAAGCAGCGCCCAGAAGGTGTTTTCAAACATGGCGGTCAATTCCTTTCGGTATTTGATTTGGGATGAGCTATCGCTTTATCCTGTGAAAGTAATATTACATGATATTGCGGATTTGTCAAGATGAAACCGGGGTTGCGAGGCGCAAACATTTGTCTTTACAAGAGAGCTTTACAGGTGGTAAAATGCGTATTGTAATGATAACCGAAGCTTTGACCGCAGTTGTATGATGGAGGAAAAGCCATGAAAAGGAAGAACAGATTCTTATCGATACTATTGACGCTCTGCATGCTTGTCTCGCTCGCGCCCGCGGCGGCTCTGCCCGCCGACGCGAAATCCGGCGCCGCCAGCGTGACCGAGGGGGAAATGGTCAATTATTACTCCACCCTTGAGTCCGCGCTGGACAACTGGACGGCGGGCACCATCCTCACGCTGCTTCAGAACGTCACGGTCAGCGAAACGATCGCCGCGCCGACGGATACATACTATAAGGAAAAGGCGGACAGCGGCACGCTGACCGATCAGGACGAGCTCATGCCCACGGGGCTGAACCTCAACGGCTGCAAGATGACAGCCGGCGATTCGCTGAGCACCCTGCTGAAGGTCGGGGAATACGCGTATCTCATCGTGATCGACGGCGACGGCAACGCCGCCGGCGGCAGTCTGACCGGCTGCAAGGCGAAAACGGTCGTGCAGACCACAGAGGATATGGCGGGCTGTGTATATGTTGCCCAAAACGGCGTTTTTGAGCTGCGGGGCGGCACAATCGGCGGCAATACCGCCATAACGGGCACCGTGACCGTCGAGGGAAAATTCACCATGACCGGCGGCAGCATCAGCGGCAATCGTGCGGTGATCGGCGGCGGCGTATATGTCGCTGGAAGCGCTGACGTCAATAACGGAAGATTTGCGATGCTGGGCGGCGAGATCCGTGAAAACGACGCCTACGGCTTCCCGGGCTCCGGCGGCGGAGGCGGGGTGTATGTCGACGCCGACGGCCTCTTTACGCTCCGCGACGACACGGAGAAAAAAACGGCTCCCGTTATCACGGGCAACCGCGCCAACTTGGGCGGCGGTGTGTTTGTGGTACCCAACGGCAATATGGTGATGGGCGGCAGCGTGACCGTCAGCGGGAACAAGGCGATCCGGGTGGAGGGCAGCGAGATCTCGGTCACGGGCGACGACAACCTCTGCGTCGCGCAGGAGGATATCGAAGGCGCGACATACAGCGGCTGGTGCTATATTTTCAGGGCGCTTGACGAGAACGCATGCATCGGCGCGACCATGGTAAAAAAAGCGACGGACGGACAGGGCGCCGTGTGTTACGACCGCGTGACCGGCACCTTCGTCTTCAGCCTCGGGGAGGGTTATTATGAAGCCACCACTGAGGACGCGAAGCGCTTTTTCAGCGACAGCGGGGATTACGAGACCTGCTGGGGGTCGTATTTCAAAGGCGTATCTCTTGAAACACCATGGCGTGCTCTGGGCGAAAAGCTGTACAACGGCAGCACCGATCCCGATAACCCGACGAGGCTCGTGCTGGAGAGGGACTATACCGCCGGTGAGAAGGATTACAGCCTTATGGTCGCCGCCGGGACCTATGTCGAGCTCGATCTGAACGGCCACGTCGTCAACTTCAACGGAGGCGGCCGCAGTCTGGACGTGAACGGCACGCTGACGCTGAAGGACAACGGCACGACGCCGCGCTACGGCTACTGGACTGAAAATGGATACGTTCTGACGACAGATTTGGAAAGCGCAGCCGTTGCGGTCGACCTCTGCGACGTCTACAAGACCGGCGGCGTCCTCACCGGGGCGTTGGATGAGGCTTACTGCGGCGCCGTGATGGTCGGAGGCGCGACCGACAGCGGCACGCTCAATATGAAGGGCGGCGCCATCTGCGGCAACATCGGCTTTGTCGGCGGCGGCGTACTGGTCTACAACGGCGCGTTCAACATGAGCGGCGATGCCATCGTTTGCGCGAATTACGCGCTTAGCGCCGGCGGCGGCGTATACGTCGACTGCGCCGGGCTGAACGGCAAGCAGGAGGATTGTTTCGGCACGTTCAGCATGAGCGGCGGCCTTGTCGTGTCAAATTGGGCGGAGGAATACGGCGGCGGCGTACTGGTCGCGGCGGACGCCGGATATCTCCCCGGCGTGTTCAACGTCTCCGGCGATGTGATCGTCTACGGAAATGTGGACGGCAAAGGAAACGACAGCAACGTCGTGTTGCTGCAAAGCGTGAACGAGGACGGCGTCCGTTCCTCCCGCTCCGTGCTCAACGTTGCCGGCGAGCTGGGCGAGGTCGCTAAGCTCGGCGTGACGCAGCTGTTGGAGAAGTACACGAATCAGGCGAGTAACATCAGCACGGTCGTGCCGCTTGTCGGTGTGTTCACGAACGGCCTTTCCGGTAAGGGCGAGGCGAGGGATTTCATCCCCGATCTCGAAGGCTTCGAGATCAGGATTGTGGACGGCGAGGCAATGCTGTTCGGCCCCTCGCTCATGAACGGCAAGGTGACCGCGCATGCGGGCGCGCTGCTGATCGTTGCGCAGTATACAGACGGTAAGCTGGACAAGGTGCAGACAGTGAAGCTCAGCGCGGAATGTGTGAATAAGACTCTGGAGGAGCTGGGCGTCGCGGTCCAGACCGGCGACTACAAGCTCATGCTCGTCAACGCGGACAATTTTGCCCCGCTCTGCGCCGCCTGGAGCAAATAAGAAAAACAGAAAAACCGCTCGCGCCGCCCTCCCGAAACCGGGAGGGCGGCGATCAGCTTGTCTATGAAGGCCCCGCAGGGTTTGCCGCCCGCAGGCGGCAAATGAACCTGATCGTATTTTCCACCGACACGCGCGGGGGAAATACACCTTGCACGGAGCGGAAGCAGCCGAAGCGCCGCCAGCGGCGGATGAAGCGAGGCTGTTTCGAGGCAGCGGCACGATTGTCGCGCCAGACTTGGCGCGACAATCGTAATGCCGCAACGGTGACAGATGCGCCTACGGCGTGCGGGACACGCCCCATGCAAAGCGGGGCGCGTACCGGTCGTCTTTCCTTTTAAGACCGGGAAGCGCAGTGAAACCTTCTCAAAAAAGCGGCACAGCCGCTTTTTTGACAGCCTGTGCGAACGCGAGCCGCAGCACGCGGAGGAACATTTGCCGCCATGTGACGTGCGCCACGCTCTCCGCCGCGACGACCGGCAGCACGGCGAGCGTGTTCCCCTCCGCGTCGAAAACGCGCAGCTCGCCGAGCCTGTCGCCCTCGCTCACCGGCGCGCTGACGCTTTCCGGCAGCGAAAGCTGCTTGCTTAGACCGGGGACGGCGGACTTTTCAAGCAGCAGCGTGTTGTTCCCCGCAAGCACGGGCTGCACCGCGTCGCGCTCGCCCAGCTCCACGCCGATCGGCGCGAGCGCGGCGTCCGGCGTCACAGTGACAAGGGTGTAATTCGCAAAGCCGTAGTCCAGCAGCGCGCGGGCGTCGGCAAAGCGTTCGTCGCTGGTCGCGCCCTTCATGATAACAGCGATCAGCTCCATTCCCCCGCGCTCCGCCGTCGCGCTCAGGCAGTAGAGCGCAGAGTCGGTCGAGCCGGTCTTGAGCCCTGTCGCGCCGTCGTAGAAGCGGATGAGCTTGTTGGTGTTCACAAGCATGGATTCCCCGTCCCGCAGCGAATCCATCCAGATGGTAGTGAACCGGCGGAGATCGGGATGGTTCAATATGAGCTCGCGAGACATCAGTGCGATGTCGTAGGCGGAGGTGACGTGCCCCTCGGCGGGCAGACCGGTGGCGTTGACGAAGTGGGTGTCGGCCATGCCGAGCTCCTGCGCGCGCTTGTTCATGCGCTCGACGAATGCCTGCTCGCTTCCGGAAAGGTGCTCGCCCAGCGCAACGGCGGCGTCGTTGCCGGAGACGACGCAGACCGCCTTCAGCAGCTCGCGCACGGTGAACCTCTCGCCCTCCCGCAGCCAGATCTGGCTGCCGCCCATCGAGGCGGCGTGCGCGCTGGCGGAGACGACGTCGTCATAGCTCAGCGCGCCGGAGTCGATCGCCTCCATCGTCAGCAGGATGGTCATGACCTTCGTGACGCTA
>JAFZQQ010000003.1 GCA_017620315.1 Oscillospiraceae bacterium
ACGGCAAGCAGGGCGACGGACTGACGGCAGTCGGAGATTATGACGGCTCCGACTGGAAGCTGACGCTGCTCGATGAAAGCCGCAAATTCTACACGGGCGTCTTTGCGGCGGAAGCAATGGCGGGCGAAACGCTGCCGATCAGCTACATTGGTGCGACGTGGGGCGAAAACGAATACATCAGCGCGATCTTGACGGACGAAACCGGCGCAGCGCTCTATTACGGCCGCCTCGCGCAGCCGACTGCCGCCGACGGCACGGTCACGGTCACGATCCCCGCCGACCTCGCGGCAGGCGAATACACGCTCAAGCTGTTCAGCGAGCAATATAACGGCGACAAAAAGACCGACTACGCGAGCGCATTTTCCAACGTTACGCTGACGGTGAAACCCGCCGCCCCGATCAAAACGATCAACCTCGTGAGCGGCAAAGCGGACTACATAAAAGGCGCGCAGCAGACCAATGTCTGGTTCGGCAACTATATGCAGAGCAGCGCGGACAGCAAGGAGCCCGTCAAGTGGCGCGTACTGCAAAACAAGGACGGCAAGCTGTTCCTGCTGTCCGATCAAAACCTCGACGTGGTGCGGTATAATGAAGAATTTACCCCCGTCACGTGGGCGGACTGCACGCTGCGCGCATGGCTGAATGGCTACCCCGGCAACCCCTATAACGACTCCTTTATCGGCAGCGCGTTCAGCGAGAAAGAATTGACCGCGGTCGCGGACAGCGCAGTAGAGAATGCAAACAACCCCTCCTACAACACGCCCGGCGGCGACGATACGACGGACAAGGTATTCCTGCTGTCGATCGCGGAAGCGAAGAACACGGACTATGGCTTTACGGACAATTACGACACCACAGACACGCGTGTATCGACGAATATGCAATACGTGGCGAATGGCGGACACACGGGCGGCGGTATGAACGGCGTCGGCGGAGCCGACTACTGGTGGCTGCGCTCCCCCGGCGGCAATGGTCTTGGCGCGGCTATCGTCAACGGTGGCGGCACCTTGAACCACAGTGGCATCAATGTGGACGACTATCTCGTCGCTGTTCGGCCCGCTTTGAACGTGGACCTCGGCAAAGTCCTGTTCACCTCTCCCGCCGAAAACGGCAAGCAGGGCGACGGACTGACGGCAGTCGGAAACTACACCGGCTCCGACTGGAAGCTGACGGTGAAGGATGAATGCCGCAGCGGCTTCAGAGCAAGATGCACCGCCATCGAAAACGGCGTATATACCATCGCCTACAGCGGCGCATCGACCGGCGACAACGAAAAGATCTCCGCCGTGATCGTGGACGCGGACGGCGTCGTCACGTACTACGGCGTGCTCGAAAATGCAAAGGCAGGCGAAAACACGCTCACGCTCGACGTCTCCGGCAAGCTCGACGACGGCGACAAACTGTATATCTTCAACGAGCAGGCAAACGGCGACAAGAAGACCGACTACGCCAGCGAGCTCGTCGACGTGACGGAGAGATCCATCCTAAGTTACGACCTCTGGGTAGGCGGGATCGAGGTCACGGAGGACTGCACGTCCGGCGAGGGCTGGGAATATGCACCCGCGACCAACACGCTCACGCTGAACGATTACCAATACGAAGGCGAAGGACACGCGCTTCCCGTCGGTAATTGGGTATACAGCGCCGATACCTCGCGCGCCGCGATCGTCTATGCGGGCATTGAACCGCTGAACCTTGTGATTGAGGGCGACAACGCCGTCAAACAGACCGGCGGCGATCTGCAGACCTCCGTGGGACTGTTCAGCGAAGGCGCCCTTACGATCTCCGGCACGGGAACGCTGACCGCCGAAGCGGGAGCGGCGACGTTAGAAGTTTCGAGCAACACAAATTACACCTTCGGCATACTCTGCTGGGGAGCGCTGACCGTAACGGGCGGTACGGTGACCGGTCGCGGCGGCACGGGCAAGTCGCTCCATAGAACATGGGGCATTTATGCGAAAGGCTTCGAGCTAAGCTTCGGCGAAGTGTACGCATACGGCGGTACCGTCACGGATACAGGCTTTAACTGTGGACTGCAATCCGTCGGAACTGTGACTGTCTCGGGCGGAAAGCTCACCTGCCGCGGCGAAAAAACACCAAAAGGCAGCATCGGCTTGTGGACGGGAGGCAATATGACCGTCACCGGCGGTACGGTCGACGTCGCAAGCGGCGAGGGATCGAGCTCCGGTTACGGTATAGCGGGCGGAAGGCGCGGAGACGTACTGTATATCGGCGCTTC
This sequence comes from Oscillospiraceae bacterium, assembly GCA_017620315.1. Classification (GTDB taxonomy): domain Bacteria; phylum Bacillota; class Clostridia; order Oscillospirales; family Oscillospiraceae; genus Hominicoprocola. The sequence continues at coordinate 2,240 of JAFZQQ010000003.1, forward strand.
GGTCGAAAGCTTTGTCTCGGTCGGAACCGGTTATGCCGTGGACGACTTCCTCACCGTGAAAAATGAGATCCCCGGCAAGGGCTGGAAAACCGTGGACGGGACAGGCAACGTGACCGAGATCGCCGCAAATCCTGCTCCCGGCGCAGGTCTGTATATGTATAAGAAGGTCGAATTCGAACAATTCAAAAAATACGACCTCTGGGTCGGCGATACTGAGGTCACGGAGGAATGCACGTCCGGCGAGGGCTGGGAGTACGCGCCCGCGACCAACACGCTCACGCTGAACAATTACCAATACGAAGGCGCCGGACACAGCTTTGACGATACGTGGAACAACAGCGGGGGTACGTATTCCGCGACAGCCGCGATCTGTTATTTGGGCAGCGAGCCGCTTCACCTTGTCATTGAAGACGAAAACACGGTCAAGCAGACCGGCGCCGGCGATTCCTCTTTCGGTATACTCTGTGTCACCGATCTGGATATTTCCGGGACCGGCGAGCTGAACGTCACCGCCGGAACAGCGACAAATTTTAGTTACGGAATACAATGCGTTCAAACGCTCTCGATCACGGGCGGTACGATCCATGCCTTCGGCGGTTCCGCCGTGTACACCGCCGGGTTATCTGCGCACAGATTCAGCATGGATAACGGTGAAGTATACGCAGTCGGCGGCGAGGCCGGATCTTTCAGCTTCGGTATCTTCTATGCTCCGGCCGGCAAGCCGGACGCCTTCTGCAACGTTGCGGGCGGAAAGCTCACCTGCCGCGGCGGCAATGCTTCTTCCTTGTCGTGCGCACTGGGCTTTAACGACAGCGCAACGTTCAGCGGCGGCGAAATCGATCTTGCCGGC
>JAFZQQ010000056.1 GCA_017620315.1 Oscillospiraceae bacterium
GATATAGCCCTTGCGGTACATCGCGCCGAAGACCTTGACCTCCTCCGCCTCGAAGGAGGGCTCCATGGTCTTGTAGGGATGCTCCCAGTCGCCCACAACGCCCATGCGCTTGAAGCCCTCGCGCTGGACGTCGATATAGTGGTCGGCAAACTCGCGGCAGGCGGAGCGGAATTCGGGGATGCTCATCGCCTTGCGGTTGAGCTTGTTCTTCTTGATGATGGCGCTCTCGATGGGCATGCCGTGATTGTCCCATCCGGGGATATAGGGCGTGTAGTACCCGCGCATGGCGTAGGAGCGGACGATGAAGTCCTTGAGCGCCTTGTTGAGCGCGTGGCCCATGTGCAGATTGCCGTTGGAAAACGGGGGCCCGTCATGCAGGGCAAAGCGGGGCTTGCCCTCGTTCTTCTTCAGCAGCTCATGATAGAGGTCGAGCTCCTCCCAGCGTTTGAGCATGTCCGGCTCGCGCTGCGGCAGCCCCGCGCGCATGGGGAAACCGGACTTGGGCATATTTAAGGTCTGTTTGTATTCCATGATTTATGTTTCTCCTGTCAAATTAGCATAACGACCATTTATAATATTGTATTTAGCCGTATTTGTCAAGCTTGCGGCGCACGGTTTTTCCTGTTAAAATGACCGTAAATGAAGGGAGGATGACCATGATACAGGATATTGCGCCAAAACATCTCTATAACCACTACGAAAGCGCTGCGAAGCCGGAGCCGCAAAGCGCCGCGGTGCACCTTCTCGGCAAGCGTCTTCTGTGCGCGTATAACGGAGGCGAGCTGCGCCTTCCAACCGTCGCCGAGCTGGGCGAGGGCGAGTACACCTACCTTTTCAGGATAGACGAGACCGCATATTTTCTGCGCCGGGACGGCGCGGAGCTTGCCGCCGAGGGCTTCGCCTATGAGGACATAGGCGTCTGGCGCGGCGCGCACCCGCGCCAGACTGCCTTTGCCGCGGTGACCGCGTTCCATCTCGCCTCGTGGTACGCCGAGAACCGCTATTGCGGCAAATGCGGCGCCGAGAACGTCCACGACGGCGCCGAGCGCATGATGCGCTGCCCGGTCTGTGGACACATGGCGTTCCCGAAGATCATGCCCTCGGTCATCGTGGCTGTGACGCACGGCGACAGGCTGCTACTGACACGCTATGCCAACCGCCCCGGCTCGACCCGCTTCGCGCTCGTCGCGGGCTTCACCGAGATTGGCGAGACTGCCGAGCAGACGGTCGAGCGCGAGGTCATGGAGGAGGTCGGTCTGCGGGTCAAAAACATCCGCTATTACAAAAGCCAGCCCTGGGGCATCTCCGCCGGCGGGCTGCTGCTCGGCTTTTGGTGCGAGGTCGACGGGGACGACGATATCACCCTCGACCGCGCCGAGCTCTCCGAGGCCGCCTGGGTCTCCCGCGAGGAGCTGCGCCAGACCTACACCGACCCCGGCGTGGCCCTGACGGGAGAAATGATAGCGGAGTTTATAAAGGGAAATATCTGACAAAAAATCGGCAGCGCGTTCGCGCTGCCGATGCTTTATTTCAGAATTACGCCCTTAACGAAGATCTCCAAACCGATAAAGATCAGGATCACGCCGCCGAGGATGCCCGCCTTGCCCGCAAGTCTTGCTCCGGCGGCGCGTCCTATGCGCAGCCCCGCCATGCAGATCGCGAAGGTCACGACCGCGATGATAAGGGAGCAGACAAAGGCGGATACGGCGTCGTATTCGGCTATGGTGAAGCCGACGGAAAGCGCGTCGATCGACGTGGCCACGCCCTGGAGCATCAGCGCGGCAAAGCCCACGCCCGCCGCTTTTTCCTCCTCGCCGCCGCGGATCCCCTCGCGCAGCATCGAGCCGCCTATCCACAGCAGCAGCGCAAGCGCGATCCACGGGATATAGCGCTGGAACGCGGTGAAGTGCTCGACAAGCGTATGCACGCATATCCAGCCGAGCATCGGCATGAGGAACTGAAAGCCCGCAAAGGTGCCGGCGATCGCGCATTCGCGCTTGAGTCGCATATTCGGCTCGTTCAGCGCGTTCGCAACCGAAACGGAAAAGGCGTCCATAGCGAGGCCCACGCCGAGCAGTATGCTGTTGAAAAAGAATAATGCATTCATAACAAGCATGGATTATATGCGCTTTGCTTCTGTTTTGCAAGCGTATTTAGGTATTTTCTCCCGCAGCCGGGTACAAAACCGTTTTTGTGACTTGATGTTTTCACGCAAAGGTGGTATGCTTTTATCAATTTGGGGGCTTGTACCCTTTTGACAGGGGGGAACGGATTGAAACAACACAAAAAAGCCTTGGTCATCTGGCTGGTCATCGTCGCGGGTCTGCTGGCGGGGTGTATCGCCGTGGGCAGCCACGGCGGGCACGGCGACGTGAAGACCGCTATGCGCGACGCTGTGCTGCACGACGTCAACCGCATCAGCCTGTTCGGGCTGAAGGATGTGAACCCCGCGTTCATTTCCGCGATGGTCGTGACCGTTGTGCTGCTCATTGCCGCCGCGGTCATACGTTTGACGGTCATACCGAAATTCACGCTGGTGCCCGGC
>JAFZQQ010000057.1 GCA_017620315.1 Oscillospiraceae bacterium
AGCTTCACAAAGGGCAGCGCGGCGACAAGCGTTGCTGCCGAAACGGCAAATACCGAAATGATGAACCGTGGGAACAGGACCTTTCCGACGCTGGACAGCGACGACGTGTCGCCGATGCCGAACACCCCCGAGGAGATCGAGAAAAAGATCATAAGTCCCGCGGAGGTGTTAAGGAGGCCCAGAAACGCGTTGAAAAGCGGGGTCAGAAGAATGTCGGTAAGGTTGACGCGGGTCTCCTGGGGAAGCAGCATGCCCGCGGCGCCGAGTATGCCGGCGCAGACGGCTGCGATCAACAGCCATAAAAGACGGCTGGGGCCGCCTTGTCTCGGCGGGCGGAGCCGCAGCGTATTGATGCCGGAGCGGAAGCTCCATTCCGGAGAGAGACCAAGATTTGCGAGTATAAGCGTGCTCCACCCACCGTCCTCCGGAGAGGAGGTCGGGTCAAAGCTTTCACCGCAATAGCGAAGGATCACGATGGGACGCCCGAAGCGCCGCCCAACCGAAAGCGTGCAGGAGTCGGGCGCGCCGCCATGGTCGATGATCCGCAGCAGAAGCTCCTCAAGCGTCAGACACATACGAAGAGCGTTTTGGCGCTGGATCTTCTGGCTGTCAAGGAAGCTGTGGAGATCCTCCGTAAGCGAGGGGATACCAGCGCGGTTCAGAGCGTATTCTCTGGTCTTCAAGCTCATTGCTGTTGTTCTTCTTTCTGTCAGTATATGACCTCCGGCATAAGCAGAAGCTGGTTCATGTACTCGATCTGAGCCATGGTCTCGGGGGTCATGACGGCGCTTGTACGTTTTATCTGCTCCTCGGTCTCGGCAAGAGCGCGGCAGGCCTTGAGATAATCTATCGTCAGCTGCCTTAACCTTCCGGACAGATGCTCAAGCAGCATCAGCACCTTTGCGGGGTTCTTCGCAAAGAGCTCGGAAAGCTCGCAGTCGCGTATCGGCTCGATCTTGGTGCCATTTTCAAGAGCAACCGCGGTCGCGCTGCGGTGGAGCTTTTCAAAAAGACCCATTTCACCGAAAAACATATCGCTTGTCAGCTTGGTAAGCAGCTTTTGCTTTTCGGTGCCGTAGTCCTTGTAGATGCCTACGCAGCCGGAATGAATGTCATACATACAGTCTGAACGGTCGCGTTCGCGGAAAATGACGTCGCCTTTATAATACGACTGAAGGGGGAGGGAATAGCCCTCGTTGTGCCCGGCCTGCGGGGACGAGCGCCACTCGCTGTCCTCTCCGCGGTCGAGCTTCTGGTTTTTAAGGTGTATTCTGGCGAACTTGGCTATGCGCTCCATAAGGCCCTGGCCGATCTTGTCGGCCGATGTGTCAAGCCGACCGAGCTCGCGCAGCGTGTCGCAGACCTCGATATATATGCCTGTCATGATACGCACACGGTTGCTCAGGTGCTTCGCCACGGAGCTGATCTCGTCGGGGTGCTCTTCAAGATACTCGCTCAGATCGTAAACGTCGACGACCCTCAGACGCGTGTCGTCCTCGGACGCAACGACGGTCGCGGAGCGTTCGCGTATCTCGATGACGGCCATTTCGCCGAAGTATTCGCCGGCGTGAAGCTCGGCGAGCAGTTTTTCCTCTTTCCCGCCGTAGTCGGAATACACCGCGGCGCCGCCGGAGAGGATCTTGTACATATTCGTGCCTGTATCGCCCTCGCGAAAAACTACTTCGCCCTTGCGGCAGATCATTTCTTCCATATTTGCTCCTTGCCGTTCCATAACGCCTTGCCTGTGAATGCGCTTGCACGGTATATAAAGATTGTTATTTGCCCTTTTCGGCTTTCAGCCACGCCTCATACCCCGCAGGGACGGACGTGAAGCGCGCAAGAAAAGCGCCGCTGTCGGTTTTCTCCATGACCTTGGCGAAAAGCTTTCCGCCCGCATCAAACTGAATGTTGTCAAAAATCTCAAGCGCCGTGTCGGTCTCAAGCAGAGCGGCGTCGTGCGCCACGCCGATTATTCCGCCGTAGTAGAACTTTGCGCTGCCGTGCTTTCCGCTGAGCAGATGGAAGCGCACGGGTATGGGATGCTCCAGCTCCTCCGGAACAGAGCTTTTTAATCTTGCATAAACGTTGTACGGCGCGCCGACGCCGGTCACCTGTGAGAGAACGAGTTCACCCTTGACGCCCTTGGGATAGACGGTCATGGTCTGCGCCACCTCGAGTTCTGTTCCGCACATCTCGCGCGTAAGCGGTGAGATGAGCACCTGCCCGCCGACGGTATAGCTTTCGATGCGCCCGCAGAGATTGACGTTGCTGCCGACGACGCCGTACTTCGTGCGTTTTTCGGAGCCGATGTTCCCGACGATGACCTCGCCGGTGTTGACGCCGATGCCCATTTCAAGGATGGGGTAACCGCGCTCGATGTTCCAGGCGTTGACAGCCTCCATCCGCGCCTCCATCTCGACCGCGGTGGCGACCGCGTCCGCCGCATGAGTGTCGGAATGCACGGGAGCGCCGAAGATCACCATGATCCCGTCGCCGATGAACTCGATTAGTGTGCCCCCACGTCTTTCTATGACGTCGGTCATCTCGCCGAGATAGTGGTTGAGCATGGATACGAGATCCGCCGCGTCCATCCGCTCGCTCATTGCGGTGAAGCCGCGCAGATCGCTCATGAGAATGCTGAGCGTCTCCTTCTTGCCGCCGAGCGCAAGCCCGTCGGGAGTGTCGAGCAGCTGGCGGACGATCTCGTCGGAGAGGAAGCGGCCGAAGGTCTCGCTCAGCAGCTTGTTGCGAAGCTCAAGCGTGTTGTTCAGCGAACGGATACGCTCCATCGCCTTCACGGCGTCGCGCAGCTCCATCAACTCGCTCATATCGCTGAGCACGACTATGATTCCGATGCTCTTTCCCTCGTCTGTCAAAAAGGACGTCATCACATGGAGCTGCCGGGTGGTTTCCCCGGAAAAATAAGAAACGACCGTTTCATGCGCGCGGTCACGGTCATACACAGCGTCAAGGATAGCCTGCGTAAAACCGTCGTTTTCCTCACAATCAAAAAAACACGCGCCGAAACGACGCCCGATAAGCTCATCCTCGCCGCGACCGAGTATAACGAGGGCGGCTGGGTTGAGGTATGTGATAGTACCGTCAAAGCCGATGGTCATAACGCCCTCGGACATGTCGCGCATTATGCTGTCGCGTATAAGCTCATGGCTGTCTGACAAAGCTATCCCCCCACACGGCGGCTGCGCCGCAGTAATAATAAACTTCGGAGGAGGCGGGAAAGACCGCGCCCCCTCCTTGCCGAGGCCAAGGTTACTCGATTGTCAGAATGTCCGAGAATCCGGTGACCTCAAAGACCTCCATAACGGTCTCGTTTGCACCGGTGACCTTCATCTCACCCTGACGGTTCATGGTTTTCTGCGCGCCGAGCAGCACACGCAGGCCGGCGGAGGATATGTACTCAAGCTCGCTGAGATCGAGCACAAGAGAGGTGACGCCCTCAAGGCTGTCCTTCAGCTCTGCCTCCAACTCCGGAGCTGTGGCTGTGTCAAGACGGCCGGAAATGCTGACAGTCAGCTTGCCGTCGTCGCTGTTTTTGTTGATGGTCATGGCATATCTTCCTTTCTCATAGGTTGACACTATAATAACATCGGTGTAAAAAAAAGTAAAGGTATAAATTATGCAAGTTTCAACCCAAATTATAAAATCAAAATCGCGGCGTTGACAAAAATAACGAGTTGGCCCGGAAGGAAAAATGCCGCCGCCCGGGACGGAAAAAACTTGTATTTGCGGGCACGGTATGATATGCTGAAAACAGTAATGTAAACAGGGAGGTCAGGCAGTGAAACCGATAAAAGAACAGAAATGCCCGTCCTGCGGCGCCGCAATGCGGTTTGACCCGAAACAGGGCAAGCTTGTCTGCGATTACTGCGGCACCATAACCGATATAGACGCTGCGCCGCAGGAGCAGACCGGCGGCATCGAAGGCTTTGACTTCAACAGCCTCAGCGCGCATGCAACAGACCTCAACGCGGATGCGCTTCCGGTCTACAACTGCGAATCCTGCGGCGCGGAGGTCATAGCCGCCGCGGAGCAGGCTGCGCTGACTTGTCCTTACTGCGGGAACAATATCGTCCTGACGGACAAGGTCTCCGGAAAGCTTCGCCCGGACGGCCTGATACCCTTCAAGCTCACCGCGAAGGACCTTCCGGCCCGGATGACGCAGTTTTACAAGAACAAGAAGCTTTTGCCCAGGGGTTTCTTCTCTGAAAGCAAAATGGGGAAGATAACCGGCGTCTATGTGCCGTTCTGGGTCTTTAGCGGCAGACTGTTCGGCGAGCTGAACTACAGCGCGGAGAACGTAAGCATATACCAGCAGGGCGACTATGAGGTGACGGATACGGATCATTACCGCCTCTCGCGCGACGTTTCCGTGGAGTTCGGCGACCTGCCGGTGGACGCCAGCGGAAGGATAGACGACGAGCTGATGGACTCGCTCGAGCCGTTCGACATGTTGGAAGCAAAGGACTTCGACATGCGCTATCTTGCGGGCTTTACCGCGGACCGCTTCGACCAGGCGAAAAACGACATTTCGGCGCGCGCCGAGCGCAGGATGCGCAACACGGCGGAGAGCGCCGCGGATCGTCAGGCGGGCGTCGGCTACGATTCCTCGCGGCGGATCGGCGGCAGGCTGAAGGCCGAGCTCAACGCGAAATACCTTCTCTTCCCGGTGTATCTTTTCGACCTCAGCCACAGGGGCAAGAACTACAGCTTTGCCGTAAACGGGCAGACGGGAAAGGTCGTCGGAACGCTTCCGATAGACGGCGGCGTCAGCTTCGGCTACTTCCTCCGGCGCGTCGCCGTGATCCTGCTGGGTACTCTCGGCGTTTCCGCCGTGATGTACTTTCTGGGGAGGTGAGCGCGATGAAAAAGAAGCTGCGCTCGCTTGCGCTTTTCCTTACGGTCGTTATCAGCCTTAGCGCATTCCCCGCGCACGCGGATTACTGGAGCAATGAGTATTACCGTGTGTACGACACCACCGGCGGCATTGACGATGGGACCCGCGACGAGCTTGACCAGAAGTGCATCGACCTTGTTTCAACCTACAGGACGGATCTTGGCCTGCTGGTGATTGATACGGAGGAACTCGAGGACTACACGCTCAGCGAGTACGCGACGGAGTTTTACGAGGTGTGCGGCCTTGGCTACGGCGACACGCACGACGGCTTCCAGTTTGCCTACAACGTCGACACCGGGGAGGCAGTCCTGCTTGTTTTTGGCAGGGCGTCGGAGCTGGTCGATGAGGACTGGCTGGAATCCGGCGCGCAGTTCGGCGCGAAGTTCTACGGCGAGCACGGTTCGTACGGCGTGATGTACGCCGCCTGGCGTTGGGTCTCCGGGCTCTTCACGGACGAGGGAGCGACGCCCCCGGAGGGGCAGACGGAGCAGACTCAGCGGGAGGAGAGCTCCGACTGGCAGAGCGCGGGGCCGATGCCGGACTGGTACCCGGCGGACACACAGCACTTCACCTTCTTCCACGACGAGAACGCGCCGCGCGTTGTCGACGACGCGGACATCATTCCGGAAGCGGACGAGCGCCGGATGGAGGCGCGCATCTCCGAGCTCCGCGCGGAGCTCGGCCGCGATATCGTCGTCTTTACGGACAATTCCACGCACGGGCTGAGCCGCGCGGTCTACGCCGCGGATTTCTACGACTTCAACGGCTACGGCTATGGCGACGACCGCGAGGGCTTTTGCCTGTTCATCTGTATGGAGCAGGGCAACCGCGGCTTCTGGACGTGCGGCACCGGCCCCGATACAAAGGCCCTGCACACGGAGGCTGTCGCCAATTCGCTCGACGACGTGCTGTATGAGTATATGGCGGCGGGAAGCTATTCGGAGGGCGTGGAGAACTGGATCGAGAACATAGCCACGCTGTACCGCAAGGGCAAGCCCTTCGTGCCTGACTGGTATCCCAACCGCGGCGAGTCTGTCGAACGCTTCCACAACGCATCTGCCGCGCGCGTGGTCGACGAGCTCGGTCTATTCAGCGCATCGGAGCTCGCGGAGCTTCAGCGCAGGGCCGCGGAGCTCTCGGCGAAATACGGCGCCGACGTAATCATCCATACCTCGGAATACTGGCCCAGCCTCGGCTATTACGAGTTCGCCGATACCTATTACGCCAGCTCGGGCTACGGCCTTGGCGACGACTACGACGGCGTGATGATGACCTGCTTCCGCAACGGCGCCTGTCTTCTGAGCACCTACGGCGACAAGACCGGCGAAAAGATCAGCGAGGTTGCCAGAAACAGGATGGAGACGCGCTGCGAGGATTCCGTCGACAGCGGCTGCTATGACGCGCTGAACAGCTGGCTGGATCAGCTTGAGCACGTTTATAAGACCGGACGCGCGCCGCGCTCGCTGAAATCGTGGCTCGGCACGGCGATCGCGGGACTGATCGGCGGGGCGGTGTTCGGAGGCGTGGCACTGCTTTTCGCGCTGGGCAATATGCGCACAAAGAGCCTCAGCTATGACGCCGACGAGTATATTTCCAAGGGCGGGATCAACGTGAGAAAAACGCGCGACGACTTCACCGGCACGACGACCTCGCGCCGCTATGCGCCGCCCAAGCGTGAAAGCTCCGACAGCGGAGGCGGTTCGTCCTATTCAAGCTCCTACTCCGGTTCCTCCGGCTCCAGCCATTCCGGCTCCGGCCGCAGCTTCTGAGCCATGCGTCCGAAGGTGCTGCTCTATTGCCTCGGCATTGACAGCGAAAAGGGCAGACTGCTCAGAGGCGTACTTTGCGAGCAAAAGCTGCTGACGCTTGACGTGGACGAGAAGCAGCTTGGCGAAAAAGTCGGACGTCTGGCCGCCACGAACGCCGCGGCGGAGGGCGCGAGGGCGCCGGAGAGCATACCGCGGGAGGAATTCATGCTTCTTTGTGGCCTGGGCGGGCGTCAGCTTGACCGACTGCTTGCCGCGATGCGTCGGGCGGGAGTCTCGGTCCCATACAAGGCGGTGCTCACGGACACAAATCGGGAATGGACATTATGTAAACTTATCGAGGCAGTCGTCCACGAGCACGAAATGATGAAAAAGCAATAAGTAATGCTCCGGCCTTTCGGCCGGAGCATTACTTATCATAAGCTGTTTTATTTGGCGGCGTGCTTTTCGTATTCCGTTTTGTCGACGCAGAAATAGACCACCTCGCCGGTTGCGAGCAGGGCGCCGTTATCGCCCTTGATGTCGACGCGGATGACACAGGTGGTCTTGCCGCGGTGGAGCACCCGGCCCTCCGCATAGATGACGCCGCAGGTTTGGTTGTGAATGTAATTGAGATGGCTTGAAAGCGTCACATAAGTCCGTCCGTCGCTGTGCGCCGCGAAGCCCGCGGCGTTATCCGCCATGGCCGCGAGCATCCCGCCGTGGACAAAGCCCAGAGGGTTTCTGCTTTCGGGACGGATCTCAAGCTTGAATACGGCAAAATCACGCTCGACATGCTCGATCTCAAGATGATTGAACAGGGCAAAGGCGTTTGCTTCGCGAAGCTCGACGGCCTTGCGCTCCAGATTATCCGGTTCCATCCTGCTGGTTCTCCTTGTGCGCAAAAGAATAGACGGTCTCGCTGTGCAGCTTCGTCCCGGCGCGAAGCACCGGAGAGGGGAAGCCATAGCACCGCAGGGCGTTGGGGTGGAGCTGCGTTTCAAGGCACACGGCCCCGCGCGTCTCCATCCGGCCTCCGGCCTTGCCGGTCTGGGGAGAAAGCCCGTTCGCGGTGTAGAGCTGCATCGCGGGCATATCGGTGTCGACGGTCATCACGATGCCGCTCCGGTCGCCGCAAAGCACGGCGGCGCGTCTGCCGCAGAGGTCGAAGCTGTGGTCATATCCTCCGCAGCCGCAGCGCAGCTGCGGGTGGTCGGCGTCGATCTCCGCGCCGAGGGTCTTCGCGCTGCGGAAGTCAAAGGGCGTCCCGCCAACGTCGAGCAGAGCGCCGGTGGGGAGGCAGCACGCGTCGTTTTCGCAAAAACGGTCGGCATAGACGGTGAGGCTGTGCCCCAGGGCGCTGCCGCCGCCGTTGAGGTTGAAATAGCTGTGATTGGTGAGGTTCACGAGCGTGTCTGCGCTCGTTTCGGCGTCGTAGGCTATCTTCAGCGCGCCGTCCGCCGAGAGCGTGAAGCTCACACGCACGCGCAGATCGCCGGGATAGCCCTCCTCGCCGTCGGGCGAAAGACGCTCGCAGACGACGCCGTCGTCGCTCGCGCGCATATCCCACATGCGCCGGTCGAAGCCGCGCTTTCCACCGTGGAGATGGTTCTCGCCGTCGTTTTTGGCAAGCCTGTACTCCGTCCCGTTCAGGGAAAAGCGGGCGCCGCCGATGCGGTTGCCGACTCGGCCTATGGTCGCGCCGATGTAGTCGTGCCCCGCCTCGTAAAGCTCTGCGCTGTCATAGCCCAGCACGACGTCGACGGGCTTGCCGTCAGCGCCGGGGACGCACAGCGACTGTATCGTCGCGCCGTAGTCCAGCACGGTGAGACTGAGTCCGGGACGGACGTCAAGACGCGCGGCGGTGACCGGAGTACCGTCGGAAAGCGCGCCGAACGGGAATGTGGAAACGCTCATCGGATCAAAACCTTTCAGAACCGCGGCGAACCGCAGATGATCGTCACTTGTGGAGGATCGGGCTGAGCGGCTTATAGATAAGGAAGCACAGCACGACGTCCAGCAGCCCCTTGAAGAACGTGAAGGGCAGGTTAAAGAGCACAAGGCACTTCATCAGCCCGTCGGCGGAGGGGTTGATCGCCTGATACATGCCGATGATAGCCTCCATCGGCATGCCGTAGACGACGACATAGGCGGGATAAACGACGAAATAGTTGATGGGCACGCTGATAACCGCCATCAGCACAGCGCCCGCAAGCGCACCGATGAGCGCGCTTTTGCGGCTCTTGCCGCGGTGGTAGATGACGCCCGCGGTGAACGCGAACACGCTGCCGAGCAGGAAATTGCAAAGCTCGCCGATATAGTTCGAGGAGGTGCCGTGGAGAACGGAGAACAGCAGATTCTTTACGAACGTCACCACGACGCCCCATACGGGGCCGAGCGCGAAGGCGGCGAGCAGCTCGGGAAGGTCGGAAACGTCAAGCTTGATGAACGCGGGAATGAGCGCCGGGATCGGGAACTCGACATACATCAGGATAAATGCGACTGCCGAGAGCATGCCCGCGACTGCGAGCTTGTGGGTGCGCTGGGCCTCTTTTGCGAAGGATGCGGAATTGGACATAAGAAAACACTCCTTTACGATAATGCACCGAAAGACAAGCCTTCGGGTGCATGACGCAAAGAAGCGAGGGAACAGCGTATACACATCTTCTCTCATCCGGACTGTGACCGTCGGCATCGGAATTACACCGATTCGTGCGGCATTGCTGCCGCTTGCGGGCTGTGACCGCCGGTGGGGAGTTTCACCCCGCCTCGAAGACTGGTGATTCAGTTCTCGCGTGATACAATACACCAAGGCGGCGCCTTTGTCAATAGCAGACCCGCCACAAATGCAAAAAATGCTTTACAAAAGGAAACGATTGTTCTATAATACTGCTGCATGATCAAAATGTCTCGGAGAGGGGGAGAGGGCTTGAAGGGAAAACAGAATACCTGCTGCCTGACGGGACACC
>JAFZQQ010000058.1 GCA_017620315.1 Oscillospiraceae bacterium
AGTCTCATGGAGGAGCTTCGCGTCGCGTATCTGCTGCACAGGCTCCGCGCAAGCCGAAACGCTCCCTCAGGCTACGATATTCTCAAAATCGCCACTCGCGGCAGCGCGAGACTGCTTGGGCGCGAAGATATCGGGCAGCTCGCACCCGGCAAGTGCTGCGACCTGTTCCTCGTTGATTCCCGGCGAATCGAGCTCGTCGGCGCGCTTTACGACCCGAAGAGCGTGCTTGCGACCGTTGGTCTTCGCGGCGCGGTGGACGTCACGGTCGTCAACGGCAAGGTAACGGTAGAGCATGGCCGCTGCGTGACGGTCAATGAGGAGCTTCTCTTTGAATCGGCTGGCAAAAAGTGCCGTGAATACCTTAGAAGATAGTATAAAAGCGGCTTATGCCGCTTTTTTGCCGTATTGAGCGACGCTATCGGTAATCAAAGGTCGACTTATGGCCGCTTTCGATTGACGCGGGGATCACGCTTGGATTATAGAGAACGATCACAGCATCCGGTTTTGTTTCGTCAATAAAGGCTTGCACGCTTCCCGTAAAATGGCGAAGGTCCAACGAATCCACATATCTGATCCCCAGAGACACAAACGGAAGAACGCAGTCGCCAAAAGAGTCATGTATAAAGAGCAGACGCAAATCATTATCCGACAGGCGGTTCTCAAAACGCGCAAGCGCGTTGTCGCCATACATATAGGCGCCATACGCATTGGTTTCGTAATAGTCTATAGTGCCGACCCGGCTCAGATCATATACAACGGAGAAATCTCCTTCAAGATCTATTTCCTTGTCGGGAATTGAAAAATGCATCTCGGTGTCATATATCGGGTATAGCAATGTAAAGTCGTCCGGCGACGTCACCGAAAGCGTGACCTTTTTTCCTCGCGAGCCCAAAAAACAGGATGGATACAGCACGCTGGTAAACTGGTCGTCATTCAGTTTTTCCGGTTCGACGCGGTATCCGTATTGTTGTTTCAGATACTCCAAAATATGTCGTGCCGCCCAGAGTCCTGCTTCACCTTTCCAATGGTGATCTGTTCTAAAGAATAAGCTGTGATGATCCAATTTCTCCATTTTCTGTTCTTTTGAAACGGGATATAATACAAAACCAACAGCGATGGGAAAAGCAAAAAAAGGAAAACGGCCGAAGAGAAGACCATGATAAATGTCGGCCCCCATATCGCAGAAAAGTGAAAAGCAGTATTCGGAGTCAAAGGAATAGATATTTCGCTGCAAGCGCGATCTAGGGCAGTACAGTTACAGATATCTGTCCATTTTTCTCCAAAGCTCTTCTATGCGCTCTGTGACCTTATCCTGACTCTCGCGTACACGACGCTTGCGCTCACGGAAGTACTCACGGACCTCCTCCTGGCTTTTGCGGAAATGCGCGGATATTTCGTCGCGCTCGCTGACGATTGCTTCCACCATCTCGTCGTTCGCGGTCTCTATCATAGCAAGTGTGTCCATCAGCTCGCCCTGTGCCTTCAGATAGCCGTCCATCGGCTTTTTGTGCTTGGGATACTTGCCCTCGGCATAGTTTTCTATCACGGTCTCGTAGCGTTCATAGGCTTTTTTGACCGCTTCTTCCCACGAAATGTACAGCTCACGCTCCGCGTTTTCTCCGACACGGCGCATGGTTTCCGGCACGGCGCACAGCTCGCAAAGCTTCGCAGCCATCGACTCGGCATTTTCTTCTATGAAAAGGCCGTTCTGCCCGTCCGTCACCCCCTCCGCGGCACAGGAGCCGGCGACCATGACCGTCGCTGTGCCGCAGGCCGCCGCTTCTCGCACAACCAGCCCGTTCGTATCAAAGGTCGAAGGGAAAAGGAACAGCTCCGCCCTTGTATACCATGCGCGTATCGTCTCTCTGTCGGATATGGAGCCCGTAAAGAAGCATACTTTGTCCAGCCCAAGCTCTGAAGCATATTCCCGGACTTCCTTACCGTCTCCGCCGTCGCCGACGAACACCATCCTGAAATCGATTTTCTTTTCGCTGAGCACGGCGAGCGCGTCAAGGATGATACGCAGACCCTTGTACCACATAAGTCTTCCCACAAAGAGGAACATCGGCACATCCCCGGGAAGATCGAAGTCCGCGGTCGCAGCCTGCACCGCTTCAGCGGAGGCTCCTCCCCTCGGTACGTCGACGCCGTTTGCCATCACCGTATACTCGCCCTCGTAGCCAAGCGAGCGAAGGTTTTCTCCCGCGCCCTCGCTCACGACCCAAACCTCGTCGCAGGCCTCGGCGTTGTGCACCAGCGCACGGATCGCGCCCGTCTGTATCAGCTTGCCCTTCACAGCCTTGGCAATATCTATATCGTACTTAGTATGATAAGTCATGACCAGCGGCGTATTCAGCACATCGCGAAGCTCGCGTGCAAGTATCGCGGAGGCAGCCGGACAATGCGTGTGGAGAAGGCTCGTATGCTCGTCGAGCAGCCGGCGCTCAGCCTCAGGTGAAAAGGGATAGCCCGTAACATAACCGACAAGCTTTCGCGTGTCAATGCTCGGATACCGTATGACCGGGTAATCATACCCCTCGTCCACCGCTCCCGGCACTGCCGGCGTGACCACAACGGCGTGGCCATGGTGCGCTTCTATATTTTTGCCATAGTTCACGACTGCATTTGCAACGCCGTCTATGATTGGCGGAAAAGAATCGTTCAAAAGGCAGATAGTGTGTTTTTTCGGCATGGGACTGTCTCCCCTCAATCTGTATTCGTACGATTCAGTATAGCATAGCGGAAGAAAATATGCTATACTGTTTCCATTGATTCCGATAATTCTTTTATACGGAGGAATTGTACATGATATATGAAAAAAGCTGCGGTGCCGTCGTGTTCTCACGCTCCGGCGAAGGCGTCCTCTACCTTATTGAGGATATGCAAAAGGGGCACATCTCCATCTGCAAGGGGCACGTTGAGCCGGACGATATCGACGAATATGACACAGCCCGGCGCGAGATCATGGAGGAGACTTCCCTTTCCGTTCGCTTTTTGGACGGTTTTCGCGAGGTGATCCGCTACAGTCCCTACGACGGCTGCGAGAAGGACGTGGTTTTTTTCCTGGCAGAGACGGACAGTGTCGACACGGTGCCGCAGGAGTGCGAGGTTGCCCATCTGCGCTGGCTTCCGCTTGAAAAGGCGCTCGACGCGCTGACCTATGAATCAGACCGCAGCGTCCTTCTTGCCGCAGCGCATGCTCTCGGTGAAGCATAGGCTCATGCGCACGCTTACCTATACCGTCGGTCCCGAACACTCGGGCGTCCCGCTGCGAAATATCCTTCGCGGCGAGCTAAAGCTCTCCTATTCTCTTATGAAGAGTCTGAAATGGCGCGAGGGCGCAATCCTTCTAAACGGTATGCCCACACGAGTTGACGCGCGTGTGCGTACAGGCGATGTTATAAGCGTTGCCCTCTTTGAGCGCCACGCTGTTCCTCCGCCGCTCGGGGAAGGCATAGCGCTTGACATCGTCTATGAGGATGAGGATCTTCTTGTCATAAACAAACCTGCGAATGTCGCAATGCACCCGCGCCGCGGCGCGCCCTGCGCGCCTGATATGGCCTCGGCGCTTGCTCAGTATCTTGCCGACGGCAGC
>JAFZQQ010000059.1 GCA_017620315.1 Oscillospiraceae bacterium
CGACAGACAGCGTATGAGGTCTCGGAGCAGCGTCGTCTTTCCGCCGCCAGGAGGCGACAGGATAAGCGTGCTTTCAAATCTGCCCTTTGCGTCAAAAAGTTCGCTCGCTATCCCTGCAGCCGCGCCTATCCGCTCGCGGATGATGCGGACCGAAAGGCTTGAAAAGTCCTTCAAACCGCAAATCTCTCCGTCGCGCATGACCGCCGTTCCGCATACGCCGATGCGAAATCCTCCGCGTACCGTAAGATAGCCGCGCCGCAGTGTTTCAGCCGAGGCGTAACGCGAATACTCCGTCACCCCCGAGATCATCTGGTCGATGTCTTCTGTCGTGACTATTGCGTCATGCTCCGCCGGAGCAGCCGAAAGCTCGCCCTCGTCCGTCAGCACCGTCATCGGGCAGCGCACACGCAGCCTCAGCTCCTCAGCACGGGCCTTCACTGTATCCGGCACTGCCATCGCAAGCCGCTTCAGTCTCGGCGGCAGAAGCTCGGCCGCCTGCTCGTAACGGCGAATACGCTCGTTTTCCATCCCCATTTCGCCTCCTGTTGTGATGCTTAATTCTATGCGGAAGCGGACGAGCGTATGACCTGAGGTTTTTGAAAATCGAGCTGTATTCTCAGCTCGGATAAAGCTTTTTTCAACTCTTTTTTCAAAATTTCATGTCGGCAGTTGACAGAATAACCATTTTTATGTAAAATAATATCTACGGATTCAAATCATTGGTTGCAAGGAGCGGACACAATGGACACAAATGCCTGTATTCAAGGTCGGCGCAGCGTACGCCGCTACACGGGTCAAAATATCACAAAGGAAACTCTTGAGCAGATCGTATCTCTGGCCGCATATGCTCCTTCGTGGAAAAACTCTCAGGTAGCGCGCTATACCTTTGTGACCGACCGTTTGTTGATAGACAAGATCGCCAACGACTGCGTTCTCGGCTTCAAGCACAACACCGGCATCATTCTCGGCTGCAATGTCCTCGCCATACAATCCGTGGTCATAAAGCACTCCGGCTATGAGCGTGACGGCACGTTCTCCACCGGAAAGGGCACGCACTGGGAATCCTTCGACGCCGGAATCTCCGCGCAGACCTTCTGCCTTGCTGCGCACGAGCTCGGCGTCGGCACCTGCATTCTGGGAGTTTTTGACGAGCAGAAGGTCGCCGAGGCGATTAATCTGCCCTCTACTCAGGCGGTGAGCTGCATGATACCCATGGGCTATCCGGCTGAGAATCCTGCCGCCCCGGCAAGAAAAAGCGCCGGAGAGCTGATTCGGTTCATAGGATAATAAAAGAGATGAGTGTCCGAAACCGGTACACTCATCTCTTTTATTTCGCGCATAACTTATTTTAGAACACGCAAAAGATTGTTATAAAAAACATCCTCCAGCAGCGCCTCGTCATAACCGTGCTCCCGCAGAGCCTCCCACAGAAGATGCATATCCTGAACGCCGTGCAGCCCGCCCGCAAGCGGGTCGCAGCCGTCAAGATCTGCGCCGAGTCCGACGTGTTTTTCGCCGCCGAGCTCTATGAAATGATCAAAGTGGCGAAGGAGCTGTTCCATTGAAGCGTCTCCGCCGCCCGAAACAAACTCCGCGTAAAGATTGACCCCGACAAAGCCTCCGGTCTCTATGACCGCGCGGAACATATCGTCAGTCAGGTTGCGGCTCTGGTCGCATACCGCGCGCGAGCAGGAATGCGTCGCCAGCACAGGCTTTTCCGTGACGTCCATCAGATCGCGGAACGCGGCGTCCGAGCAATGAGATACGTCGATCAATATGCCGTTTTTCTGCGCCTCGCGCACGAAAGCGCGTCCATAGTCGTTCAACCCGCGCTCAGCCTCCGAGCAGTGCGAGCCGCAAAGAACGTTCGCATGGTTCCATGTGAGGTTGATCGACCTTATGCCGACGTCCCGCGCCCATTCGAGCTTTTCAACGTCGCAGTTCAGCAGCTCCGCGCCCTCGCAGGACAGGATCGCGGCGACCCTTCCCCCCTCGTTTGCCCGTACGACCTCGTCGGCCGTCACGCATTGCACGGCAAGGTCTGAATTGCGCTCCATCTCGCGGGAAAACAGTTCATACTGTCTGCGGCATACCGCATACATCCCGTCCTCGGGCGCGTAGGCGAGATTATGATATATCGCGAAAAACTGCGCTGCCCTGTTGAATCCCGCAAGTCGGGCAAGGTCAACATGGCCGCTGTTTTCCCGCATGCTTCTTCCGTCGCGGGCGCATCGGCTGACGGTGTCGCAGTGGGCGTCAAAATACGGCATTGCGTCGTTCATTCCATTATATCCTCCAGAAATGCTTTCGGTCCTTTCGTTCCTGTTTTATACAGTTTATTCCCCCGCGCGCCCACTGTCAATCTTTCCCTTTTCATACGCGGGCAAAACAGCAATTTCCGTCAAAACTGCTTATTTTATTTTCTGTACTCTGTGGTAAAATAGTGATATGAAGAATAACAAAAAGACAATACTATACGTTGTTCTTGCACTGCTTGTCGTTGCGGCGATCATGTCGATCCTCTCAAGGCAGCAAAGCGCGCCTATGCTGCCGGACGAGCCTCTGCCGGAGCTTGTTCTGCTTCCGGACGACAGTGGCGGCGCTGCCGGA
>JAFZQQ010000060.1 GCA_017620315.1 Oscillospiraceae bacterium
CGCCCCTGCCATTCTTGCGCGAGCCCTGGCCGTCCACGCCGTTTTCCGCGACATATTTGCGCTTGTAGCGGAAATCCATCAGCGTTGACATGCTGTCGTTCACCTGCAAAACGATATCGCCGCCCGCTCCGCCGTCGCCGCCGTCGGGCCCGCCCGCCGCGACATATTTTTCGCGGTGGAACGCGACCGCGCCGTTGCCGCCCTTGCCGGCGTGTACGCTTATGCGTGCGGTATCTACAAATCCAGCTGCCATATAGTACCTCCATCGAGCTGCGTGATCGCTGCTTTTCCCCTTTACAGCCTTGCTTGGGGAGCAAATAGCCGTATTTCCCGGCTACCGCGCAAGCGGTGAGCGAAACGGGTAAAATAATTTTGATATTATTTTACCCGCTTTTTCCCGGATAGTCAACTCTGGCTTGACAAAACGACCTGATACATACTATAATTATATCACAATTCAATACTTCATCAAGAGCGGTGGAGGGATCGGCCCTGTGAAACCGCGGCAACCTGTTTTTTCAAGGTGCCAAATCCGACGAACGAATCGAAAGATGAGGAAAAGCAGATCAACAAGCTCTCGACGGTTCGGTCAAGAGCTTGTTTTTTCGCGATTCCGCCGAAAAAGAAAGGAGAAAGCAATCATGGCAAAGCGTTTGTTTACGTCAGAATCTGTAACCGAGGGCCATCCCGACAAGGTTTGCGACGCCATATCCGACGGCGTCCTTGACGCCATTATGGCACAGGATCCGCAGGGACGCGTCGCCTGTGAGACAACGGTCACCACGGGACTCGTCCATGTAATGGGCGAGATAACGACCGACTGCTATGTCGACATTGCAAAGATCGCTCGCGAGGTTATCAAGGATATCGGATACGACGACACGTCCATCGGCTTCGACTATCAGACTTGCGGCGTGATCACCAGCATCGACGAGCAGTCGGGCGACATAGCCATGGGCGTGGACAAGTCACTTGAGGCAAAGGAGAGCGGCGCGAGCGACCTTGACAATGGCGCGGGGGATCAGGGCATGATGTTCGGCTATGCCTGCAATGAGACTCCGGAGCTTATGCCCCTTGCAATTTCGCTTGCACACAGAATGGCAAAGAAGCTTACTGAGGTTCGCAAGCAGGGCAGGGTGAAATACCTCCGCCCGGACGGCAAGACACAGGTCACGGTGGAATACGACGAGAATTGGAAGCCGGTTCGCGTGGACGCGGTGGTGGTATCGACCCAGCACGATCCCGACGCAACGCTCGAGCAGATCCGCAGGGACATGACCGAACTGGTCATCAAGCCGACGATACCGGCGGAATTTCTGGATGATAAAACGAAGATATTCGTCAATCCCACCGGGCGCTTTGTCATCGGCGGCCCACAGGGCGACAGCGGCCTTACGGGGCGCAAGATCATCGTCGATACCTACGGCGGCAGCGCTCCGCACGGAGGTGGCGCCTTCTCCGGTAAGGATCCTACCAAGGTCGACCGCAGCGCCGCCTATGCCGCGCGCTATGTAGCCAAGAACATCGTTGCCGCGGGACTTGCGAACAAATGCCAGGTAGAGCTTGCTTACGCCATCGGCGTGGCGAAACCCGTGAGCGTGTTGGTCGAGACCTTCGGCACAGGCAAGGTGAGCGACGATAAGCTTGAGGAGGCTGTGAACAAGGTCTTCGACCTGCGCCCGACGGCTATCATACGGGACCTCGACCTGAGAAAGCCGATCTACCGCAGGCTTTCTGCCTACGGACACATGGGCCGCGAGGATCTCGGCGTGGCATGGGAGAAGACGGATCGTGTGGACGCTCTGCTCGCCGCGGTCAAGTGAGTTTTAAGCGGTGAAACCTTATAGATAATAGCGGCTCAGCCCATTTTACAATATACAAAAACGACGTGTCGAAACACGTCGTTTTTGTATGGTCGGAGTGCTGGGACTCGAACCCAGGGCCTCCTGCTCCCAAAGCAGGCGCGCTACCAACTGCGCAACACCCCGAAAACTTAATTATTATACTATATAATATGCGTCGGCGCAATACTTTTTTCAAATTATCCGAAAGAACGCAAAAAGGAATGCATTCCGTGGAAACATCCCTTTTTTTAGCCAATATTCGCAAACGGTTTATCTATCTTCAAAGATCACTGCGAGCGTGTCGTCGGAGGAGTCAGAGATGGTAATTCCACGCGTTTTAAGAGAATCGGAGATCGCACTATAGGAGTTACAGCCTTTTTGTATTTCTGCGATCGTGATATCTGCGTTCAGAAAAAGCTTTCTGATTTCGTCCGAGCCCAGAAGCTTCATGGAGTCAAGCCCTAAGCAGATAAGGCATAGCGCTGAGAATATGGCGTTTTCCCGCAGCTTTCGCATCGCCGTCTGCAGACCGCCCATCGTCCGAACCTGCTCAAGAGAAATGCTGTGGTGCGGCTGCTTCATGCCGGTGAGCGTTTCAGCTCTTTTCATATCGGCGGAGGATTCCAGTCTGGAGATAGACACATATTCGTTGATCGCGTCCCATATTTCGGCTATCCGCGCATTTGTCATGCCCTCAAAGTCAAAAAGTGAGGGCAGCAGAAGAAGCCAGGCATAATAGAGATTGCCGACGCTGGCTTCTTCTATCAGCCGGTCTTCGTCGATCAGCTCCCTGGAAACCGGAACTCTGTGCGGATTGACGCGTTTCTGCTTTTTCACAGGTGTATGCCCGCCTTACTGAATGGATTTGTGACATAACATATATCGCCACTTTTGAAAGTATAGCAGATTGGTTGGCAAACATCAATAACCAGATTTACGCAAAATTGCGGCAAAATGAAAAAACTCGAAAACATACGAGTTTTCAGACCAAATAATCCGGCTCCTTGACAGAAGTGAGAATTAGTGATACCATCCGCGACAGAGCCTGTAAACAGGATTTTTGTTTTGTTTGATACGCGACGTCTTGCTGCCGGCAGACTTTGATCGATGCGGTTTATCCGGGGCTTTTGCTTGAAATTGTCGATAGCGGTTTGGAAAACAAGCTGATTTGGCTTTCTCGGTATTGGGGCCCGACGGAGCGGCATCCCATGAATACATATGTTGAGTAAGAAATGCTCCGCCGGATATGATGAATTGGGACAGTTGATCATGGCAGACAGCTAAACATCCAACAATTATTATGCATGGAATGCCGGGGCGAGCAGACAAAGGAAGGAGTGGGTATTATGAGCAGGGTTCTGCTGATGGTTCCCCACGAGGACGATGAGCTGCTTGTGGGCGGACCGATGCTGATAAACCTCTGCCGCAGCGGTTATGAGGTATTTGTATACATTGCAACCAACGGCGACTACTATCCGTTTGAGAGCGAGGTAAGAGCTCGTGAGAGCCATAAGGCACTTAAGATC
>JAFZQQ010000061.1 GCA_017620315.1 Oscillospiraceae bacterium
ATGCGAAGCCGCGAAAAAAGAAAAATGCGCGCGATCCCGAAAAGTCCGGGACCGCGCGTTTTTCGGCGGCAGGGAGGCTCAGAAGTCGACCTCGGTGTCGTAGTAGCAGCACTTGAGCAGCTTCTCCATCTCCTCGACGGAGGGCTGACGCGGATTGGAGCCGGTGCAGGCGTCCGCAATGGCGTTGACCGCGATATCATGCAGCCTCTCAAGGAAGATGTTCTCGGGGACGAAGCCCTGCTCGCAGGGCAGGCTGTCCGCGCCGTAGTTCTTGATGCAGTGCGGGATGTTGAGGTCGTCGTTCATCTTGCGCAGATAGGCGATCAGCGCGGCGACCTTCTCGTCGTCGGAGGCGTCCTTGGCGCAGATGCCCATGTAGTCCACGATCACGCCGTAACGCTTCTTGGCGGTAGGATCCTTGGCGTTGAACTCGACGACCTTGGGCAGGTACATCGCGTTCGCGGCGCCGTGGATGATGTGCGCGCCCTGATCGGCGAACACCGCGCCGGTCTTGTGCGCCATGGAGTGTACGATGCCCAGCAGCGCGTTCGAGAATGCCATGCCCGCGAGGCACTGAGCATAGTGCATGCGGTCGCGCGCGTCCATGTCGCCGTTGTAGCTCTTGACGAGGTCGGCCTGGATCATCTCGATCGCGTGGATGGCGAGAGGATCGGTGAACTCGCAGTTGGCGGTGGAGACATATGCCTCGATGGCATGGGTGATGGCGTCCATACCGGTGTGGGCGACGAGCTTCTTGGGCATGGTCTCGGGGAGCTCAGGGTCGACGATGGCGACGTCCGGCGTGATCTCAAAGTCGGCAATGGGATACTTGATGCCCTTGCTGTAGTCGGTGATGATGGAGAACGCGGTGACCTCGGTCGCGGTGCCGGAGGTGGAGGACACGGCGCAGAAGTGCGCCTTTTTGCGCAGCTCGGGCAGTCCGAACACCTTGCACATATCCTCAAAGGTGCACTCGGGGTACTCGTACTTGATCCACATAGCCTTCGCGGCGTCGATGGGCGAGCCGCCGCCCATGGCGACGATCCAGTCGGGCTTGAACTCGGACATGACCTCGGCGCCCTTCATGACGGTCTCGACGGAGGGATCGGACTCGATGCCCTCGAACAGCTTGACCTCCATGCCGGCCTCTTCACGATACTTCTGCGCGCGGTCAAGGAAGCCGCCGCGCTTCATGGAACCGCCGCCGACGCAAATGATCGCCCTTTTGCCCTTGAAGGTCTTGAGCGCCTCAAGAGAACCCTTGCCGTGATAAATGTCGCGTGGAAGAGTAAAACGTGCCATAGTCTGCCTAACCTCTCTTATCATTGATTAGCCGCAAAGCGACCAAAAAAAATAATAACATACTTTAATAAAATTGGCAAGAGTAAAAGTTTGCCGTCCCGGGCTTTGGAAAAAAACACGTCCGCGTGCCGCCTCCGCTTGAAAGACGAGGATCGTTTTGCTATAATACAGAAAAAGTCGATGGAAAACCATGCTGTTATGAAAGGAACACGCTATGGACGGCAGGAATTCGGACATCAATCAGAACAGCGGCCTGACGCGGTATCTTTCTCCGCTTGAGGTCTGGGCGCTGTCGATCGGCTGCGCCGTCGGCTGGGGGGCCTTCGTCATGCCGGGAACTACGTTCCTGCCGCTTGCGGGGCCGCTCGGCACGGCGCTTGGAATGGCCGTCGGCGCGGCTATCATGTTCATCATCGGCGTAAACTACCACTTCCTGATGAACCGATACCCGGACGCCGGCGGTACGCTGACCTATTCGATCCGGGCGTTCGGCTTTGACCACGGCTTTCTCAGCGCGTGGTTTTTGATGCTGGTCTACATTGCGATCATGTGGGCGAACGCCACCGCCATCGTCCTGATCGCGCGCAACCTGTTCGGCGGCGCGCTGCAGTGGGGCTTCCACTATCAGGTCGCGGGCTATGACGTCTATCTGGGCGAGGCGCTGCTGACGTTTGCGGTGATCGTGCTTTTCGGCTGCGTCTGCATGTGCAGCAAGCGTGCGGCGGTCGTCATCCAGACCGTGATGGCGATCGTGCTCGTGGCCGGGGTACTGGTCTGCGCCTTTATCGTGCTTTGGAGGAACGGCGGGATCACGCGGCTTCGCCCCGCGGTCGCGCCGGGGGGCAAGAGTCTCGCACGGCAGGCGGCGAAAATCGTCGTGCTTGCGCCGTGGGCGTTTGTCGGCTTCGAGTCGGTGTCCAACTCCACGCAGGGCTTCCGCTTCCCGCCGAAAAAGTCGATCTGGATCATGCTCGGCGCTCTGGGCGCGGGCGCTGCGTGCTATATCCTGCTCGCGCTGATCGCCGCCGCCGACCATCCCGCGGCCTATGCGGGCTGGACGGAGTATGTCGCCGACCTCGGCGCACAGGACGGCTATGCGAGCATCCCCACGTTCTACGCCGTCAACGCGGCGATGGGCAAAACCGGGCTTGTCATCCTGGGCCTCGCGGTCACCGCGGGGATCGTGACCGGGCTTGTCGGCAATTATATCGCCGCGAGCCGCCTGATGTACGCCATGACGGAGGACAATATCCTGCCCGCGTGGTTCGGGCGGCTGGACGCGAACGGCAATCCCGCGAACGCGTTCAAGTTTCTCATCGCCATCTCACTCGTCGTGCCATTCGTGGGGCGCGCCGCCATCGGCTGGATCGTCGACGTCAACACGGTCGGCGCGCTGATCGCCTATGCCTACACCTCTGCGGCAGCGTATAAGCTGGCGACGGACGACAAAAACCTTCCCGTCCGGATAACCGGACTGATCGGCGCGGCATTGTCGCTGGTCTTCTTCCTCTATTTCATGGTGCCGAATATTTGGACGGTCAGCCGTTTGTCGACTGCGTCCTACCTGATCCTCATCATCTGGAGCGTGCTCGGCGTGCTGTTTTTCCGCATGGTCTTCGGCCGCGACCGGCTGCACCGTTTCGGCAAGTCCACCGCGGTGTGGGTCACGCTGCTGTTTTTGATCTTCTTCACCTCGATGCTCTGGCTGCGCGAGGCGACGCACGAGACGACCGAGCGCGTGCTGGGCGACCTGAACCGATACAACACCGCGGAGCTCGCGGAGCACGGCTTCGCGCCCGACGCCGCCGAGACCGCGGAGTCCGAGCGCTTTTTGCAGCAGAAGATGGACGAGGTCGGCAGCGATATGGCGCGCAACAGCTGGATGCAGATGACGGTCATCGTCGCCGTGCTGCTGATCATGTTCAACATCTACAAGGAGATGCTCCAGCGTCAGAAGCGCGCGGAGGTGCAGAAGCTGCAGGCGGAGGAGAGCAGCCGTGCCAAGAGCATATTCCTTTCCAATATGAGCCACGATATCCGCACGCCCATGAACGCGATCATCGGCTATACGACGATCGCGAGGAAGGTGGACTCGCTCCCGCCCGAGGCGGCGGAGTATCTGGACAAGATAGAGGCGTCGG
>JAFZQQ010000062.1 GCA_017620315.1 Oscillospiraceae bacterium
GTAGCCGGCGCCCTCGCCGCAGGGATAGAGCCCGCGCAGCCCGGAGCGGAAGCCGGCGTCGCGCAGCAGCCTCACCGGCGAGGACGAGCGTGACTCGACCGCTGTGAGCACCGCGTCCGCTTCGGCATAGCCGCACAGCTTTTTGTCCAGCTCGGGAAGCGCCTCGGCCATGGCGTCGCAGACGAAGTCCGGAAGACACCCGCGCAGCTCGGTCCAGCGTACCGCGGGGCGGTAGCTCGGCGTTACCGTCAGCGGCCCCTTCGACGCGCGGCGCGCAAGAAAATCGCCCACCAGCTGCGCGGGGGCCGTATAGTCTCCACCGCCCGCGCGGAACGCGGCCTCCTCCAGCCGTCTTTGGAATTCCACGCCCGCAAGCGGGTCTCCCGGCGTTCCGCCAAAATCCTCGGGAGTTACGGAGACCAGCAGCGCGCCGTTGATGTTTTGCCCGTCGCGCGCAAGCTCGCTCATGCCGTTCGTTACCAGCCGTCCCGGCTCGCTCGCGCTCGCGACTACATACCCGCCGGGGCAGACGCAGAAGGAAAAGACCCCGCGTCCCTCGCGCGTGTGATACGCAAGCTTGTAGCTCGACGGCGGCAGCCCCCTCGCCGCCGCTCCGTACTGCGAAGCGTCTATCGCACACTGGCTGTGCTCGATGCGAACGCCCACGGCAAACGCCTTCGGCTCCATCGGCACGCCGAGCCCGCGAAGCATCTTGAACGTGTCTCTCGCGCTGTGCCCGGGCGCGAGCGCGACCTGCCTCGCGGAAAGCATGTACTCGCCCTCCGGCGAGGCGACGCGCAGCGCGCCGATCGCGCCGCCGTCGGTCTCTATGCCCTCAAGCCTGTTGCAAAAGCGCACGTCCGCGCCGAGCTCGACAAGCCTCCGCCGCAGGTTTTGCAGCACGACATACAGCCTGTCGGTGCCGACGTGGGGCTTGGCGTCGATCAGTATATCGCTGTGCGCACCGAACTCGACAAAGCGCTCCAATATCCATCTGTGGCGCAGGTCACGCGTACCGGTGTTGAGCTTACCGTCGGAAAAAGCGCCGGCTCCGCCCTCGCCGAACTGCACGTTCGATTCCGCGTCCAGCGTGCCGGAACTCCAGAACCGCTCCACGTCGCGCTTGCGCTCCTCAACGCATTTTCCGCGCTCAAGAAGCACCGGCGGCGCGCCGCAGCTTGCAAGCACCAACGCGCAAAAAAGTCCCGCCGGGCCGGCGCCGACGACCACGGGGCGCGCAGCGGGCGCGCTCACGCGATCGGGAAGCTCATAGGCTTCCTCGACCAGGCGCGAAACGTTCCGGCTCCGGCAACGCTTCAGCACCGCAGACTCGTTTTTGACCGCAGCGGCGACAGACCACACGAGCCGCGGCTCGTCGCCGCGCGCGTCTATGCTGCGCCGCAGCACGCGAAAATCGTGAAGCTCCCCCTCCGGTACGCGCAGCGCGGCGGAGGCAAGCCGCCGGAGCGCCGCCTCGTCCGCGC
This sequence comes from Oscillospiraceae bacterium, assembly GCA_017620315.1. Lineage (GTDB taxonomy): Bacteria > Bacillota > Clostridia > Oscillospirales > Oscillospiraceae > Hominicoprocola. The sequence continues at coordinate 1,485 of JAFZQQ010000062.1, forward strand.
CGGGAGCGGTCTTTAAATTGTCGATGCGCAGCATATTGCCCTCCCGCAGTTCTCTGTTATCCTATATTATAAGGGCGTGCGGAGAAAAGCGCAAGACGCAGAAACGATTTTCAATGTTCAAAAAAAAGATAACTGGATTTCACACTTTGGACATAATCTTGTTTTATGATACGACCATCCCAAGAGAGAAAAGACACCGCCCACAGGGCGTGACATAAGGAGGAACCAAATATGTATTACGAGGACGAAAACAATCTTTACCATTACAGCTATCGCAAGGGCGACAAAAGCGTCGTCGAGCCTGTATATAACACCCGAAACTACGCCGAGGAGCCCGCTGAAGCGGAGCAGCCCAAGCGCAAGCGGGGCCGCGGTCTGGGACTGGTCGCTCTGATGCTTGTCTGCGCGCTCATCGGAGGCCTGGTCGGCGCCGGAGCGAGCAGAGTGACCGGAGCGAAGGCGGACAGCGCGACGCGCGGCGGCTCGACCTCCATCGAGGTCAGCGATCGCGAGGGCGTCGACGTTCAGACCGTCGCCGTGAACGGCACAAAGAAGCTCACGCTGCCCGAGCTCTACAAGGCGAATATCAACAGTGTGGTCTCCATCAACACCACGATCACCACAAACGTCTTTAACCAGACGGTCCAAAGTGCCTCCGCCGGAAGCGGCTTTATCATCACCTCCGACGGCTACATCGTAACCAACTACCACGTCATCGACAGCGCGAACGACGTCAAGGTCACGCTCTATGACGGCAAGGAGTATGAAGCCAAGGTCATCGGCGGCGACTCGGATTACGACATCGCGGTGCTGAAGATCGAGGCGACGGGCCTGCAGGCGGTAACGCTGGGCAACTCCGCGACGCTTCAGATCGGCGACGACATTGCCGCCATCGGCAACCCGCTGGGCGAACTGACCTTCTCCATGAGCGAGGGCATCGTGTCCTGCGTCGACCGTGAGATCAACCTTGACGGCACTCCCTTCAACATGATCCAGGTCACCGCCGCCATCAACCCCGGCAACTCCGGCGGCCCCCTGTTCAACACCTACGGCGAGGTCGTGGGCATCGTCTCCGCGAAGTACACCGCCTATGCCAACACGGTCGCCGAGGGCCTCGGCTTCGCCATCCCGATCAACGACGTCATCGCCATGGTCGAGGACATCATGGAGAACGGCAGAGTCACCAACCGTCCTTACTTCGGCATCACGGTCGAGAACGTGACCGCGCGCCGCGCCCAGCAGAACGGCTACAGCGTGGACGCAGGCGTCCGCGTCAGCTCGGTTGAGACGGGCGGCGCCGCCGACAAGGCGGGCATAAAGGCCGGCGACATCATCGTCAAGCTCGGCGACCGGGATGTGACCAGCATCACCGACCTCAACGCCGCGAAGAAGACCTATAAGGCGGGCGACACCGCGACTGTCACGGTAAACCGCAACGGCGAGCTCGTCGAGCTGAGCATCACCTTTGACGCCGTGCCCGAGCAGACCGCAACGGCTCAGCAGCCTCAGAACCAGCAGCCCGGCAACGGTGACAACTACTATTACTACGGCGGCGACGGCAACAACGGTTACTTTGACCCGTGGGATTTCTTCAACCAGTTCTTCGGCAACGTCTACGGCAGCAACGGCAGCAGCAACTGCGGCTACGGCTACAACGGCTGAC
>JAFZQQ010000063.1 GCA_017620315.1 Oscillospiraceae bacterium
AACCCGCCGACAAGCGGATCGCGCACCGGAGCGTTCTCGCGCGGCTTTTCATGCCTTCGTGAGATGTTTTTGCGCTCAGCATACTGATAGCTCATTTCAGCCCTCCCCTGCAGGTCGTCATTTCAGCGAAATAACAAAAAAACTTGTCCGGTTCCGAATATGCCCTATTTGTAGTATTTAAACAACTATCGCGATAATTATAACACATATTGAGAGAAACATTATTACGTTCTGTTACATTATTTTAAATTTCACGACAAAGCACTATCTTTTTTTTATAAAAGGGAGTAAATTAATGTCGAATAATATGGGGGCAGGTGTGCCGTAATGTACAGGCATAAAAGCAAGTCCAGGCCTGTGTCGGAGGAACCCCGGGCGCTTGATCGCCGTATACGCGCCGGGCTTGCCAACGCCGCGGGCGGAAGGCTGTACGGCAACGATCCTGTTTCCAGCGTGAGCGATATGTTCCAGCGGAGCTTTGACGCGCTTGGGCGCGAGAACTCCGCGCGCTTCGAGTCTCGGGGATACGGGGAACCGGCGGAGGTGCCGGACAAGCCGGGAACGGGGGAAAACACGGCGGAGCGCGACAGCGGCAGAAGGCCGCTGCCGGGATCGAAGAGCGAGGGCATGTATCTGCGCGGGTTTCCAGCGGGGCCGGTTCCGCTGAGGCGCTTTTCGGACGTCGCTTTCAGACACGGGAATCTTGCGGGCTCAATACTTCAGGGTACGGGGAAGATGATGCTCGTGTCATGTCTCCGGCGCACGATCAACCCGCGAAGGCCGGAAAAGCACGACTTTTTTCAGGATAATGTGAATCAGATACGCCTTACGGGGCACGACCCGGACAGTATGGTCTTCACACGCGATCTTGTCCGCGGTGCGGTGAGCATTGTGGTCGATACCCTGCACGAATCGCGGCGGACGGTGGAAATGCTCTCGGAGACGGTCGAAAGAGGAGAGAAAGGCTCGAAGCAGCTTTTTGCGGCGTATCCTTTTTTGGACGACAGCCGCGAAAGAGAGCTTTTGGAGCAATACCGCGCCGAGCTTTCGGAGTCGCCGGAGGTCAACAGGCGCGCGCTGCTGCAAAGCGCGGTGGTCCACACCGAGGCGATGATAGAAAAAAAGGCTGAGACGCGCCTGAGGTTCGTCACGGCGCTGCGGAGCGTCGCGGAGCACGCGAGAGCGGCTATAGAGGAATTCGAGGATCCGGGATTTATCGGCGCTGTCGAAGCGGAGCTGACGGAGGGAGAGCCGGAGGACGTTCCGCCGCCCGACGACCCGAACAAAAACCGCAGACCCGGCGGCGCGCCGCCGGAGGAAGGACGGAACGCGGATGTCGGCGCAGCACAGCGAGACGTCGAGCAAGAGCAGCCGGACGAGGACGCCGGCTCCGAGGGAAAACCTGAGGGAAAGTGTCCGCGAAGGAGAGGCTGAAAGCAGCGCCGCGGTACTCGGCGTACTCACAAGCGCTTTTGCTCCGGTGGGGCAGCTTTCCGCAGCGTCCGTGCAAACGCTCACGCACAGTGTCGGAAACGGCGCGCTCTGCGCTCTGCTGCGAAGCGGAGAAAGAGAGCCGTTTGCCATGAAGCTTCCGGCGCGGCCGATACAAACCGGGTCGGAGCTTGCGGCCGAAGCGGCCGATGGCACGGATACCGGCGCGGCGGAGGGGCTTGACGGGCTTTCTCCGCTGGGCGCGGGAACGGCGCTGAACATCTGAAGGACAGGGGGAACCCGCATTGGATGCCAAGGACGCCGAGAGCCTGCTGACGCAGCTTCTTGAAGAACGCGGCGCGGACTGGACGCGGGAGAACGGATACATCCGTTTCCGCCTGCGGCGCGGCGGGATGCGCTGGGAGGCGGACTGCCTGTGCGACGCGCGGAGGATCGTCATATACGGGCGTATGCCGTTCAGCGTCGGGGACGTCGGCACCGCGCTCGAGCTGTGCAACCGGGCAAGCCTTCGCATGACGCGCGGGGCCATGCTTTTGCCGGACGACGGAGTGCCGACCTGCCGGACGACGGCGGATGTTGAGGATATTTACGACGCGGCCTTCCGGCTGAGGGAGGCGCTTGAAGAGAATGCGGGCGCGGTAACGCGCTGGTGGGGCGGGTTTGAACGGCTCGCCGCCGCCGATACGCGACAATGATATGAGCTCCCATGCGTTGAAAGCAGCGCACTAATCACTTGCTTCCCACTCTGCTAAGGGGAAGCAAAATATAACGCCATATCTTGAAAGGAGGGAGGCTTCATTGCAGGCATAGGGCGGCAGCTCTAATGCGTGTTGAAGCGAAAACATGGCAGAGTATCTATCCCCGGGCGTGTATGTAGAGGAGTTCGACTCCGGCGCCACTCCCATGCAGGGGGTGAGCACCAGCACAGCGGGCTTTGTCGGCCTTGCTGAGAGAGGACCGGTCGTCGGTGAGCCGCAGCTTGTGACAAGTTTCGCCGACTATCGGAGAATGTACGGCGGCTATCTGAGCGAGGCGGGCTACGGCAACGCGCGCTTCCTGCCCTACGCCGTCGAGCAGTTTTTCGCCAACGGCGGTTCCCGCGCCTATATCATGCGCGCGGTGCCCGGCGACGCGAAGGCTGCCGAGAAGACGACGGGCGTACTGCACATCACCGCCGCGAACCCCGGAGCATGGGCGGAGAATATGCGCGTTACGGTCTCCGCATCCTCCAAGGCCAAGACCCAGGTGTTTGAAGTCAACGGCGCCGATCTGCAGCTCAAGAATGCCGACGGTTTCAACACCGGAGACGTGGTCGAACTGTTTGACGGCGCCAAGAAGGCCTACGCCACCATTAAGGGCGTGCTTGACAAGACCGTCACGCTGGACGCGCCTTGCACGCTCGACGTTGCCGACCGCACCGTTGGCACGCCCAAGTACATCCGCACCTGCGAGATCACGATCGTTGCCCGTCTGGACGACACGGTCGAGACCTTCGAGAACCTCTCTCTCAAGCCGGGCCTTTTGAACTATGCCCCGGTCAAGACCGAGAAGAGCGACCTGATCAAGGTCGAGGTGCTCGCCTCCGGCGCGAAGAGCGCGCCCGCGGCGAAGGACGACAAGAAGGACGATAAAAAGGACGATAAGAAGGACGCGGCTCCCGCCACGGGCGGCAAGATCGTTCCCTTTGAGATGTGCGGCGGCACGGACGAGGCGCTTGTCCTCACGCTTGAGGGCGGCAGCAACGGCTCTGTCCTGAACGTCACGGCGGACGCCTATACGGGCAAGGACGACGGCCCCGGCAACCGCACCGGCCTTCAGGCGTTCATCGAGAACTCCAACGTTTCCATCATGCTGATCCCGGGTGTCACCGCCCCGGAGGTACAGGCGGCGCTCATCGGCTTCTGCGAGAACAAGAAGAGCTGCTTCGCCATTCTTGACATTCCCGCTGAGCTGAAAAAGACGAACGACGTCGCCAATTTCCGCGATATGTACGACTCCACTTATGCCGCGATCTATCACCCCTGGCTTGAGATGTATGACGCGGGTGAGAAGCGCAGCACCTATTTCCCGCCCTCCGGCGCAATGGCAGGCATTTATGCCCGCAGCGACAACGAGCGCGGTGTATTCAAGGCGCCCGCGAACGAGGTCGTGCGCGGCTGCACGGGCCTTTCGTGCAACTACAACACCGGCGAGCAGGATATTCTCAACCCGATCGGAGTGAACCTTATCCGCGCGTTCCCCGGCCGCGGCATCCGCGTTTGGGGCGCAAGGACGCTCAGCTCGAACGGCCTGTGGAAGTATCTCAACGTCCGCCGTCTGTTCATCTATGTCGAGGAGTCCATCCGCGCGAACACCAACTGGGTCGTTTTCGAGCCCAACAGCGAGGCGCTTTGGCTGCGTGTCAGCCGCACGATCTCCACGTTCCTGGCGGTCTGCTGGCGCGACGGCGCTCTTGCCGGCGCGAGCCCGGATGAGGCGTTCTTTGTCGAGTGCGGCCGCACGACCATGACACAGGACGATATCGACAACGGCCGCCTGATCTGCCAGATCGGTATCGCACCCGTTAAGCCCGCTGAATTCGTGATCTTCCGCATTACTCAGAAGACGGCCTCCGAATAAGGGACTGCGTGATTTTTATAGGAAAGGAATGAGTACCTAATGGCGATCAATTACCCCTACAGAGTATTTCGATATAAGGTTGAAATCGATGGGATCACGCGCGCAAGCTTTTCGGAGGTCTCCGGCATGAGCGCGTCGATCGAGCCGGTCGAGTATCGCGAGGGCGACGATCTTCGCAATACCCCGCGCAAGCTCGTCGGCCTTACCAAGTTCGGCAACGTCACGCTGCGCTGGGGCGTGACCGACGATTCCGACTTCCTTGAGTGGCTCAACTCCGTTGCCCCGACCAATCAGGCGCCCCCGACCGGTATCACACGCAAGACCGTGACCATCACGCTCATTGACGATTCCGGAAACGACGGCGCCCAGTGGCAGCTGATCAACGCGTGGCCCGCGGGCTACACCGCGCCCGACCTGAACGGTCTGGGCGGCGAGGTTGCCATCCAGTCCCTTGAGCTGTGCCATGAGGGTCTTGAGCACACCCCGGCGGGCGGCCCCGCCGCGGCTCCGTCCGAGATCTAAACAGGGAGCTATTGACGTTTTACATGCCGTTCTCCCCGTCTCCCCTCCGGGCGAGGGGAGGCGGGGCGGAGCGGCGTGAAAGATTATTTCTGGTGGTGCTGCAATGGAAACCGAATTTGAATTTGAACTGCCGCGCGGTTATGTGGACGCCAACGGCGAGATCCACAAGCACGGCACGATGCGGCTCGCAACGGCGGCGGACGAGATACTGCCGGTGCGCGACCAGCGCGTACAGCAGAACCCGGGCTATCTGACGATCATCCTGCTTTCAAGGGTCATCACGAGGCTGGGTACGCTGCGTGCGATCAACACGAAGGTCATTGAAAGTCTCTTTACGATGGATCTTGCGTATCTTCAGGATCTTTATCAGCGCATCAATGTGTCTGAGCTGCCGGTCTACCGCGTCAAATGCCCGCACTGCGAGCAGGAAATCGAGGTTCCGCTGGATTTTTTATTGACCCAGGCATAAGCCTGTATCCATCCGAGCAGCTGTACCGGGAAATGACCTTCCTTGCGTACTATCTGCACTGGTCGAGGGACGAGGTCATGAGACTGCCTCACCGTGAGCGCCGCCGTTGGTGCATGGAGGTTTCCGGCGTCAACAAAAAGCTCAACGGCGACAAAAACAAGACCTATGAGTTCCGCTGAGACGTTTGGAGGATGGGCCTGTGCCTGACAGTAGATTGGTTTACAGCGAGCCTTTTCGCTCGTTTCGATTTCTGGTCGAGATGGAGGTCTCGGGCAAGAGCACGGCGGTCGCCGGCTTTTCACAGTTCTCCGGAGTCTCGATGCAGACTGACGTTATCCGTGCCCGCTCCAACAAGGACGAGCGCGGCGTGATGCAGACGATACCCGTGTTCACCGGCTTTGGGCCGGTGACGCTCAGCAAGGGAGTCGTCGGGGACAATGACTTTATCGACTGGCTGTTCTCGGCCTCGGCGGGGCTTGAGGCCTGCGCGAAGAGCGACAATCTGTACCGCACGCTTATTGTCGTCGCGCTCGACGACAACGGCAAGCGCGGCGTGGAGTGGACGCTCAAGGACGCGCTTCCGATCAGCTATGAGCTTGCGCCGATGAACGGAACGTCGAGCGAGGTGCTTTCCGAAACGCTGACCTTCGCGATTTCCGGGGTCTCCCGCAGGACGAACACGCCCGCGCCGAAGCTCACGCCGCCGATAAAGATGCCGTAGGAGGGCCGATGTCATGAGTATGCAGTCCGGCGCATATTTTAAAGTGCTGTTGGCTGGCGTCGGCGTGATAGTCAAGGGTGATTTCACCTCGGTCTCCGGCCTTGGCATGGAGGTCGAGTACGAGGTCTTCAACGAGGGCGGCAGAAACTATCCGCGCTTTTTTATGAAGGACACGAAGCCGCAGACGCTGGTGCTTGAGCAGGGCGTCATGACAGACGCCGACTCCGTCGCGGTGCTGATGGACATGGTCAACAAGGGCCAGTGCGTCCCGCTGGCAGGAGTCATAACCATGACAGACCGCTATGGCAAGGATCAGCGCACCTGGGTGATTGAGGGCGCGCATCTGCAGAAATACGTCGGCCCAAAGCTGGACGCCAATTCGTCCGCGCTCGCGGTCAGCCGTATGGAGTTTATTTATAACGGCGCGCTATAGGGTGAGGACACATGGATTCTATCTCGGTCATAAAACCTGATATGGCTGTGCTGGGACTGAATACCTTGGGGTTGTCACCCTTTGGAGTTTTGTCCCAGCTTTTTACGATGGAGCTGAGCTCCCGCGCAGGGCTGGACGTCACGCCAATGCTTCCGCTCGACCTTGCCCTGCTCTCCGAGGACGGAGGGGACGAGGAACAGACACAGCAAAGCCGGAGGCTTGACCTCTCGCTTGAGCTGATCATACGCAGACTCAACGAAACGCTCGTCCGCAGCGAAAACGCCGCCGGAGCGAAAACCGGGTCCGAGAGCGGCGCGGCTGCAAAAGAGATGTCCGCAAAGACCAAACAGGAGCTTGAGCACATCATCCTCCGCGAGCTTCGCATCCGCGAGGGGCGCAGGCTTACGGAGACGCGCCGCGATATCCGCACTGTGGAGCTTGTCGCGCCGACGCAGAGCACGGCCCAACCGTCTGTTCAAAGTCTGCCGCAGACCTACAGCGCCCTTGCGATACAAAGGCGCGGCACAAGCCTGCGCGGCTATGGGCAGAACAAAACCGAAAAAGACGCGGCTTCCGTTTTCGGCACGGACAGCCGGCCTGCGGGGAACGCGGCGGACGTACGAGCCGCGTATGCTGCGGAGCACGGCGCCATGGCGCTGAAAGCGGACGGAATTCGCGCGGGCAGACTGAAAGACCCAACGCAGTCTTCGGTCCCCGCGACCGGCGGCTGGGACGTGACTTGGCGTGAGGAGCATCCCGGCTTCGCGGGAAAACCGCCGCTGAGAGAGACGGAGGTCAAGCCGGAGAGGAGCATCCTCCTTCCGGACGTTCTTCGCGAGCGCCGCGCCGAGGCGCTGAGAAGGCATGAAGCTTCCACGGAGGAACGCGGCGCGGAGCTTGAATATATTCAAAATGCCGCGGAGACGGCGGCGGACAAGGACATCGGCGGATACAACAGAGCAAGCGGAACGGCGGGAAGCGTTCCCGTGATTGCCGAAGCAGGCCCTGGCGCACAGGCTGTGCCGGAGACTGAGCGGCGGTCTGCGGGAATGCTCCCTGAGACTGTGCCTGCGCGCGCTGCGGCGTCGCCGGGCAAGGCGGAAAAGAGCACACCGCGCGCAGCGTCGTATGCCGAAACGGCGGATACCGTAAATCCCGCAGAGCAAAGCGGGGGATACGAGCGGCGGGAATATGAACGGCGAAAAGACGAACGCGCTCTGCTCTTTACGGACGGCGGGGCCGTTCCCGAACGGAAAGCGCCGGCAGACGACGGCACGGGGGAAGGAGCTGCGCCGCGCGCCGTTCCCGTAAGCGCGGACGAGACGGCCGCGGAGACAGCATATCTTGAG
>JAFZQQ010000064.1 GCA_017620315.1 Oscillospiraceae bacterium
AGCAGGAGCTGATTCAAAAGAATCCCATGACCGCGGCACCGATGATCAAGAAAGCAAACTTTCTCGCGGCGCAGGGCAAAGAGAACAAGCCAACCTTCGAGACGGTCACGACGTTCACGCCGGAGGAGATCGAGCGGTTCAATAAAGAAGCGTATCGCACATGGAGCAACGGCGCGCGCATCTACCAGCAGGCGGCAGCCTACATACTCATGTTCAACACAGGGCTGCGCACAGGAGAGATTCTCGGTCTGCTCAACAGCGACGTTGATCTCGAACACCGCGTGCTGCATCTCCAGCGCGGCGTGAAGGAAGTGTCCCGGCGTGACGGCGCGGAGTTCACCAGCGGCAGGGAGGTCAAGGTCGGCAAGCTCAAGAGTGCGTCCAGTAAACGCGACGTGCCGTTAAACCAGGCGGCGGTCGACGCCATCCTCGACCTCAGAAACGAGCGTTACTTCGGAGAGGACGCGCCGCTCATTCCCGACGAGAACGGCAACTACACGCGCCCGGTGAACTTCCGCAGGCGTTACTACCGCATCCTCGAAGCGGCTGGCATCGAGCAGAAAGGTCTGCACTCGATCCGCCACACATTCGCCACCAACCTCGTCAACGGCGTCAAGCAGCCGGACGGCACGATTCGTTCGCTGACGCCGCGGCAGGTAGCGGATCTGCTGGGACACTCGACGTCGGAGATCACGGAGATGTACTACGTCAAGAAAGACACCGCGCGGCTGAGCGGGATCACCGAGGGGTTTGAGCTGTAGAGCAAGAAAAAATTACGCAGCGGTAAACAAAGAAGAAGCAAACTCCCGTAGACATCCGCAGCGCACGGTGGTATACTGGTCGACAGACAGATCGGGATTCATGGAGAGATTAATATGAATGAATTGACCTTTCAAGGTGTGAAAGTAGCTCTTATAAATAACGGAAAAGTACTAACCATTTTAAGAGATAATATACCGAACATTCCTTATCCCAATATGTGGGATCTAGCTGGCGGTGGGCGAGAAAATGAAGAATCTCCATATGAAACAATGAGACGAGAAGTTAGGGAAGAACTGAATATTGACATACCTGAATCAGATGTTGTATGGGTAAAATATTATGAAAGCATAACACACGCAGGCAGCAAATCTGTTTTTATGGTTGCTAATATCAGTGATGATCAAATAGAAAATATAGTATTTGGAGAGGAAGGACAAGAGTATAAAATAGTATCATTCAGAGAATTCCTTGAAAACAAAAACGTAATAGAACAATTAAAAAAACGCTTTTTAGAATATATAGGTTAAGAGTAAAAGGATAGGTTTTCTCGAAAAAACTACTTCGCGTTTGTTGAGCCGTGCCCCCGCTCTCTCCTGATGCTCTTTTGATGCTGTACCAAACGAAACGGTTGCAAAAAGACGGCACACAATGGACAATTTGATGCTTTGCACGGCGGCGCGGCGAAAACGTCAAACCGCGTACCGTCCCAGAAGATATGAAAAACGCCTGAAATCGGATGATTTCAGGCGTTTTCTTGGCAGGGGCAGAAAGATTCGAACTCTCGACACGCGGTTTTGGAGGGGATATTGACATAACAACCAGCGCCAAGATCTGCGCGTTTGCCAAGGGAACCGATATGGTTTGATGCTCTTTTGATGATATAAGGAAATCTCTTCCGCTCAAATCACATGCTTTTCGGCAAGGAACTTCCCTACCATTTCAATGAAAGTCTGTGCATCGGCAAAGGTCGAGTCTGCTTCTTCCTTCGTCGCTGAATAGAAATCCTCATAGTCCGCCTGCTCACGCAGCTCAGATGCGCCGCGAATGAGCTTTGACGCTTTCTTCTCAAATGTGCCCGTTTTGACATACTGCTGGTTAAAGTGCGCAATCACGCCGCTGTGCTTGCTGCTGTCAAAACCGTCCAGCGCATTCACGGCGCGAATCGCATGGAAGATCGCATAGTATGAGCGGTTGATGGACTGGCGGTAGCTGTCGCTGCGAAGCAGCAGCTCCGCCGTCTGCAATTCTTCTTTCGCTCTGCCGAAACGGTGGGCAGAAAGCTCTGTCAAGCTGCCGGCCATAGCACCACACCCTCCTTTCGGATGCTCTGATAGAACGGGAGCGTTGCCTCCCACTCTTGAAAGCGGTCGCGATCGATTCGAATGACCGACAGCACCTTGTCGCAGGCGAGCTCCAGATCGACGACCATATCAAGCATCCGATCATGCATCTCCGCCGTGGCGCCGGGACGCATAATGACCGCAACGTCGACATCAGACTCATCCGTCTGCGTACCGCGAGCAACCGAACCGTAAAGAATGACACTGTCGATCAGGTCGCCATATATTCCGAGCAAGCCGGGAACCAACTCCCGCAAAGCCGCGTCTGTCGTCATGGAATCGCCTCCTCTCGTAGTTCCTACTGACAGTATAACTCATAGGCAGGAGAAAAACAACCATGTCTTGCGCTTTCTATCCTGGCGGATTATAATGCGATTAAGAAAGTTGAATGGGAGCAAATGAATTATGGATAAATCTACTGTTGACAAAATTTTCAAACATGCCAAAATTGCGCGGGATGCTTACGCTGATATGCCGGAATCCTTTCGCAAATACTTTCATTTGAGACCAACTTCGGACAATATTACGATAGTTTCCACACTTCCCTACGCTCCGATGCGTGGGCTAAGCGTTTCCCCTGATGATCTATCCGAACGTCTCTCTGCTATTCAGAAAAAGCTTCCCTCTTTATTGTCCATGTCGGATACCAGCGGTGATCTCCTCCGAGAGCTCGGCTTTCAGGCTCGCCGGGGCAAACGAGCCCTGGAAGAGGATATACAGGCTTCGTTTATTCGAGGGATGCTTGATAACGAAAGCGAATATCAAGGAATTGCGTTTGTTGCCTCTGAACTAACGTTGGGAGACAATAAGCGCTTTGATGTGGTGGGTTTCAAGGACGATACTCTGTATATCTTTGAGCTCAAGCGGGCGCGTACCGTAACTGCCGCGCCACAGGTCAAAGCATACTGTGAGTTGGTCATGGAACACCGCGACTCGTTTGAACGTGTTCTTTTCGTCTATCCGAACCGTATCGTACCACACTTTAACCGGGTAAAGGGTATAGCCGTTATGTCCTATGCCGAGAATTCCGACCTAAAAACATGGAAAGACTGGTGCAAAGCCGCCAGTTCATTGACACCCTCCCAAAAGTGTTCGCCCGATATATCTGGCATAGATATCTGGCTGTTTCAGCAAGCACTTGCTTTCAAAAAACTTCCGAACAGCTAACTGAATAAGCAGATCCCCCCTCAACCACCCTGTTGGCGCGGCGTTTGTCTATTATAAGGACAGATGCCGCGCTTTGTGCTATACTATCTGCAACGAGACAAGGAGGGATGGCGCATGACGATCAACCCGATGACGGGAGAGGAACTGCGGCGCATCGAATACGTTGCGACGCTCGGACTGAGCTCGGCGGAATGCGCGCAGGTTGAGCGGGTTTTGCCGACAAAGGATTGCCAGTTGCTTCCAATCGAAAACCGCACGGAGCTGTACGTCTATCCGTGTATTGCCATCATCATCCGAGGGGGCGCACTGGATGCCGAACAGCTCAATGAGTTGGAGGACTATTTCAGGGAATATGACTATGTGGTAGCGGAAACCGTCGTCTGGATCGGCGAGCCCAAGCCCTCCGGCAAGCTGGGACGCATAGTGAAAAGCTATGACAGCTTTGAAGCCCTGCTCGGCGGCCTCAAGTATCTGCTGCTGTCCGCGCACAAGACCGCGAAGGGGCTCCACGATTTCAGCAGCAAGATCGCGCTCGCGATCCGTATGCTGAAGCTGATCGAGCAGCGCCCCGGCATCACCTCCGACAAGCTGGCGGAAGAGCTGGAGATCAGCCGCAGGAGCGTGCAGCGATACATCGAAACGATGCGCATGGCCGGTGAGTGGGTGGAATACGACGCATCCCTGCGCGGCTGGAAACTGGTCAGCAACCAATCTCTGCTCCTCGATGATTTCTGATTGAGCGGAGCGCAATATGGGAACCTATGTGATCGGCGACATTCACGGTTGTTTCAACGAATTTCAGAAAATACTGCAAACGATTGACTTCTCGACGCAGGATCGGCTGTATTTGACAGGCGATTACATCGATCGCGGCCCCGACAGTCTCAAAATGCTGCACTGGTTGGAACGCTGCCCCGCCAATGTGACGCCTGTGCGCGGCAATCACGACGAGGAGTTCGCCGCGTATGTCGATCTGCTACGGCAGGTCGACGCCAAATGGGGTCTCCAAACGCAGCCGGATTCGCATGACGACCTCGCGGCGCTCTATGACACGGCAAAGTACCTGTTCAAAACAAACGGCCTCAACGCGGCGCTGTTCTTTGACCTCTACGGCACGATCAACAAGCTCCTGCGCGCCACTGCGATCACGATGAACAACCTTCTCGTCTGGCGGGATATGATCCGCAGAATGCCGTATTACACCGTGCTGTCCGTGCATTGCCGCCCTTGCGTGGTCGTCCACGCGGGCTACCGCGAATCGG
>JAFZQQ010000065.1 GCA_017620315.1 Oscillospiraceae bacterium
CCGCCACATCGCCGGTTTTTGCCGACGCCGTGGTGCAGCCCAACGCCAGCATAAGGCACAGGGCAAACACCGTTACAATAAGCTTCTGTGTTTTCATAGGCTCCTCCTCACTCGCACAAATAGGAATACCAGCCCTCAGAGCCGTTTTCCTCTCTGATACTCCAACCGTCAGCCTCCAGTCGGGCTCTGACCTCCGCCGCGCGCTCGTCGATTATCCCCGAGCACAAAAACAGTCCTCCAGATTTCAAGAGCGGCCTCACTCTGGGTGAGAGCGACATGATCACGTCAGCGACGATATTCGCGGTGATGATATCGTAGTCCCCGCCGAACTCGCGCGCAAGCTCCCGGTCCGCGGTCACGTCGCCGGCGCGCACGGTGTAGCGGTCGCCGCCGATGCCGTTGAGCGCGGCATTCTCGCCCGCGGTCGTTACGCAGGTCGGGTCGACGTCGCAGGCGAAGGCGCGTTCCGCGCCGAGGCAAAGCGCCGCGATCGAAAGGATACCGCTGCCGCAGCCGAGATCCAGCACGCGCTCGCCGCCGCGGACAAGCCTGTCCAGCGCGGAGAGGCACAGCCTGGTCGTGGCGTGGCTGCCGGTTCCGAAGGTGAGTCCCGGATTGAGCACCACCTTCACACGCCCGCTCTGCGGCGCCTGCTCCCACTCAGGGACGATCAGCAGACGCTCGCCAATTTCCATCGGCTTGTAGAATTCCTTCCAGTTGTTCTCCCAATCCTCGTCGGCGACGTTTTTCATCGTCAGCAGCAGCGGGGCGAATTCCGGGCGTTTCTTTTTGAGCGCGGAAAGCTCTATGCGTATCTGCCCGAGTCTGCTCCAGCCGTCCTCGTCCTCGGGAAGGTAGAAGGTCACGCGGCACTTGCCGCGCTTTTCCTCCAAAAGCCCCTCGTCCACATAGTCCCAGTATTGCCGGTTGTTTTCGAGAAAAGCCTTGAAGTCCACCTCATCGTCGATCATCAGGGAATCCACGCCGTGATCGCCCAGAAGAGAGCTGACCGCGTCTATTCCTTCGCTTGTCGTATCGACGGAAAGCTCAAGCCACTTCATCGCTCGCTGCCGAAGAAGAACAGGCCCAGCGTACCCGCGCCGGTGTGCGAGCCGATGACCGGCCCGATATAGTCCGCGTGTACGTCGGTCACGCCGAAGCGTTCCTTCAAAAGCCCCTTGACAAACTCAACGCTGTCCGGCGCGTCGGCGTGGCAGATGAACACGGTCTGATCCTCAAGCGGGCGGGTGCCCAGCTCGTCCATCTTGTTCACAAGCTCGGTGAGCGCCTGCTTCATACCGCGCGCCTTGCTCACCGGGGTCAGCTTGCCCTCGGCGTCGCAGTGCATGACCGGCTTGATCGACAGCACAGTGCCGACCACGGCGCTTGTCATGTTGAGTCTCCCGCCGCGGCGCAGATGATTGAGATCCGCGACCGTGAACCAGTGGTTCTGATGCGGCGCCATCTCGCGCACCCAATCCGCGACCTCGTCGATGCTCTTGCCCTTTTTCTTCTCCTTCGCGGCATACCAGACCAGCATCCCCTGACCGCGGGAGGCGGCAAGCGAATCGATGACGATGATCTTCGCCTCCGGGTGCTCCGCATTAAGCTCCTCCGCCGCAATGACCGCGGACTGGTAGGTCGTGGAGAGCGCGCTGGAAAAATTGACGCACAGAATGTCGCGTCCGGACTCGACTCTCTCGCGCATGGCGTCGGAAAAATCACCCACGCTGACGGCAGAGGTCGTGCTGAGCACGCCGGCGCGTATGTACTTGTAATACTGCTCAAGGGTCATTTCGGCGTGATCCGGCGTGTCGTGCCGCGTCACCCCCTCCATCGTGAAGCTGAGGGGAAGGACGACAAGCTCGCTCTCGGCGACTTCGGCGGCGTTCAGATCGCAGCAGCTGTCGGTCATGATCACATAATCGCGCATGGTCACACTTCCTTTCGTTCATTCTTTATATCTAATCTTTATCTAAAGTATTTTATCACATTATTTTCAAAAAGAAAAGCCCGTTATTTTCCGACGCAGAAACGCTCGAAAATGCGCGCGACCATGTCTTCGCGCGCGGTGCGCCCAGTCAACTCGCCGAGGGCGTTTGCCGCGGCCTCCACCTCGGTGAGCACCACGTCCGGCGTCATGCCGCCGCGCAGCGCGCGAAGCGCCGAGCGCACGGCTTCGAGCGCGCGCGTCACCGCGTCTGCCTGCCGCGCGTTCGTGAGCAGCGTGCCGCTTTGCGGAGGCGCCGGAAAAAGGCCGGCAACGGCGGCTTCCAGCTCGTCGAAGCCCTCTGCCGTAACGTTCGACAGTCGTACCACGGGCGCTTTGACCGCATATTCCCTTTTTCCCCCGGACTTTGTAAGGTCAAGCTTCGTCTCCACGCATATCCACGGCTTGCCGCTCTGCTCCGCAAGCCGTACCGCCTCGTCGTCCGGAGCTGTGCCGTCGGTAAGCGCGAGGATCAGCTCCGCCTGTCCGGCGGCGGCGCGCGAACGCTCGACGCCCAGCCGTTCCACCGTATCGTCGGTCTCGCGAAGCCCTGCGGTGTCGATAAGCCGCAGCAGCACGCCGCCGACGATCGCCTTCTCCTCCACGGTGTCGCGCGTGGTGCCCGCGATATCGGTGACGATCGCGCGCTCATAGCCCACGAGCCGGTTCAAAAGCGAGGACTTTCCGGCGTTTGGCGCGCCGATGATGGCCGTCGCCACGCCGGACTTGACGATGCGCCCGCGGCTGTAGGTCGCGAGCAGCTCTGAAAGCGAGCGCTCGATCCCGGAGAGCGCGGCGTCGGTCTCGGCCGGCGAGGCGTCGGCTATGTCCTCGTCAGGATAGTCGACAACGGCGTAAAACCGACTTGTGACGTCAAGCAGCGCGTCATACGCGCTTTCGGCGACGCGTCTGAGCGCGCCGTCCACCTGGGATGCGGCGTTGCGCGCCGCCTCGGCGGTCTCGGCGTCGACAAGGTCGACGATCGCCTCCGCCTCGGTCAGGTCGAGCTTGCCGTTCAGGAAGGCGCGCTTCGCGAATTCCCCCGGCAGCGCCTGACGCGCTCCGGCGGCAAACGCGGCGGAAAGCACCTCGTTCAACACAACAGGCGAGCCATGGCAGTGTATTTCTGCGTCACAGTCGCCGGTGTAGGACTTTCCCGGCGCAAACCAAACCGCGAGCGGGTGGTCGATGACCCGTCCCTCCGCGTCGCAGACCGAGCCGTAGACCATGCTGCGCGGTCTCGCCGCGGAGAGCGGCTTCCCGTTCACAGGCGCAAAGAGCTGATCCATGATTTGCAGCGTCTCGGGCCCGCTCAATCGTATGATGCCGAAGGCGCTGCGCGCAAGCGGCGTCGCAATGGCGGCAATGGTGTCCATTTTCTCTCCTTATGCACAAAGGGCGGGCATGCGCCCGCCCTTTCTATTGCTTTTGCTTACTTCTCCTGTTTTGCCTGCTGGGCCTCGATGTCCGCGAGCGCGTCCTTGCGGGAGAGATTCCAGCGGCCCTTTTCGTCGATCTCCATGAACTTGACCCAGATCATGTCACCGACGGAAACGACGTCCTCGACCTTCTCCACACGCTTCTTGTCGAGGCGGGAGATGTGGACGAGCCCGTCCTTGCCCGGGGCGATCTCGACGAACGCGCCGAACTGCATCAGGCGCACAACGCGGCCGTAGTACAGCTTGCCGACCTCGGGAACAAAGACGATGTCGTCGATGCACTTCTTAGCGGCGTCGCAGGCGGCGGCGTTGGGGCTGGCGATGCGGATGGTGCCGTCGTCCTCGATGTCGACCTTCGCGCCGGTGTCGGCAACGATCTTCTGGATGACGCTGCCGCCCTTGCCGATGACCTCGCGGATACGCTCGGGATCAATGTGCATGGTGATCATCTTGGGCGCATAGGGGCTGACCTCGGGGCGCGGCTCGGAGATAACAGGCAGCATGATCTGGTCGAGTATCTCGCAGCGCGCGTCATAGGTGATATCAAGCGCGTTCTCGATTATAGCCATCGTTAAGCCGTCGTTCTTGAGGTCCATCTGGATGGCGGTGATGCCCTTCTTCGTACCGGCGACCTTGAAGTCCATCTCGCCGTGGAAGTCCTCAACGCCCTGAATGTCGATAAAGGTCGTGAAATCGTC
>JAFZQQ010000066.1 GCA_017620315.1 Oscillospiraceae bacterium
ATTCTGTCTGGGGCATATCCTGCTCATGACCTACGGGATCGGCTTTCACATCATTCTGTGTATTTATCCCATGTTTTTTAAGACGCTGATTTCGACGGGCATTGGTGTACAGGCCGCGGCAGACGCCGTGAATAAAACGGGTTCGTACACGATAGTTCAATTGATGGTTTTATATTTGATCTGCGACATCGGTGTATCTGCTGCCTGGTATTACATGATTTTCAAAGGTAAACTGAATCTTGGCAAATGGGCGCTTTTGTGCTGCCCTCTTTCAACCATTTTGATCTATTTTCCGCTGAAGATGATCCCGCTCCAGTTTTTCAAGGACTTCACGGTCGCGTTTGAATCGCTCGGCTGGCTGCTGATGTACCTTGCTTTGGCGAAGCATGCGGGAAAACAGCGGCAGAGAGGTTTGCAAGATGAGTAAAGACAGGAAAACCGGAAAGAAAAAAGCGGCTAAGGTGCTCCGCATTGTCCTTCGAGTCTGTTTTGCCTGAACGCACGCATTATATCCGCGCGCACGGAAAATGGCAACACCTTTGCGCGCGCAGGCACGGGAAAAATGCGGACAGCGGTTCGGTTGCCGCACCCTCGCGAAGCAGTCGGGCGAGCTCCGTCCGGCGCCGCTTTTGGGTATTGATTCTTTGTGGATATTCTGCTATAATGATATCTGTATAGTTATGGGCAAACTGTCATTTTGCCCAAACCTTGTCTTCATCGGGAGGCAATTATGGCTCTTTCACTCCATACCTGGTGTTGGTACTGCAAGCAGGAGATCCCTCCGAAATCAGAGGCGTGTCCTTTTTGCTCCAAACCGCTTGACAGCTCGAAAAAGGTCGTAAGATGCCCGAAGTGCGGCAAATATCTGCTCAGCTCCGCCGAGCGGTGCGTTCAATGCGGTCTGGTACTGCGTGAGATCGAGCGTCCGCAGCCGCCTCAGCAGCCGCAGCCCCCGGCGGGAGGTCTTGACGCCTCGATGCTCAAGCCCACGAGGGGCCTGGCGAGCGAAGCCGCCGAAGTGCCGGTCCCGGACGCCGAGGCCGAACCCGCAGAGGCTCCCGCTGCGGAGCCGACCGCCCAGCCCGAGCCCGACGCCGCGCCCAGCGGGAACGACGCCCTTCCTCCGCCGGATCCGGACAGCCCCGATATGCAGGAAACCCTGCGCACGCTTGAACAGCTTGAGGCGCAGGAGCGATATGAGGCGCAGGAGCGCTCCACGCGCAAGGTCGCGTGGATAGCCGTGGTCGTCGCAGTTCTGGCGGTCGTCGCCCTTGCCGCGGTCTTCTTCTTTACGCGTCCAAACAGGGCAAAGCCCGGCGCGGACAGCCCCTCCAAACCCGTCGTCTGCGCCGAGGGCGAGCATGAATGGCTTCCCGCCGACTGTATACATCCCAAAACCTGCGCCAAGTGCGGCAAGACAGAGGGCGAGGCGCTCGGCCATCATTTCGTGGACAATGTGTGCACCGTCTGCGGCGCGTACAAGAAGCCCTTTTATTTCACCGGAGCCGACTGCGAGCGCGACGGAGGCATCGTCATCTTCTGGGGCGACGTGAAGAACTATACCGGGGTCGACGTCAAGGAGCTTCAGGTGCGTCTGGATCTCTTTGACAAGGACATGAATCAGATCGCGTCCGAGACCAGGAACGTTTTGAGCGAACCGCTCGCCCCGCTGGAGACCGTCCAATGGCAGCTGCGCTACGACGACGCGGCGATCAAGTGGAAATACTGGCGCGTTGCCGCCGTTGATTACACGCCCGTCGAACCGCTGCCGACCTCCCCGTAATACCGCGCGGGCGTTACAAAGGCAAAGTTGAAGAAGAGACCCGGGGCGAGTCGATCGTCTCCGGGTCTCGTATTATACTGGGATACCATCGGTCGGGGGTGAAATAGTCTGTGTAGATCCCGCTCAGCCCCTGCGGCTGCCACGCCTCAAAAAAGCTCAGATCGTTGACCGTGTGGGCAAAGACCAACGTGTCCGGAGACGCGCCGAGCACGGCGTCGAGCAGCTCGCGGGTGAGCCTGTCCTGCGCGACGGTTATCCCCCAGGGTCTGTGCGCGGCGGCGAAGTCTCCCAAACGGTCGGGCTCGGTCTCAAGGCGGTAGAGCGTGAGGATCACGCGGGCATAGCCCAGCTGCGAAACTGCATCGTATTCCCCGTAATCATATACCTGCGGGATGAAATGATCGCCGAGCTCTCCGGCGCGCCTGCGTATCTCCGAGAGCGCGTCGACGTTGCCCTCCTCATCCTTGACGTCGGTGATGATCGAGCAGTCGGGGTGCGCTTTGAGCCAGTCGAGCAGCGCGTCGAGATCCATGAGCGTGAGACGCGCAAAGGCGCGCCGCGCAAGGAACTCCTCTTCCGTAAGGCAGCCCTCTGTGCCGAACATGCGCCTTGCCATGCTCTCCCAGTCGTGCAGCAGCACAAGCTCGCCGTCGGCGCTGCGACTTATGTCCACCTCAATGAACCGATGGCCCCCCGCATAGGCAAGCTCAAGCGCCTCAAGCGAATTGGTGAGCCTGTAGCCCCATATCGCGCCGCCCGCGTGCGCTATGAGCACCGGCCTCGCGTCAAGATCGAGGGCCGGAGGCGGCGCTTCGACCTCCTGCGGCTCCGGCTCGGGCTCGGGCTCGGGCGGTTCGGCAGGCTCCTCCGTCAGCGGCTCCGCGGCCTGTTCCGCCGGCGGGGGCGCGCTTTCTTCTTCCGGCACAGGGACGCTCTGCGCGCAGGCGCAGAGCAGAACGGCGGAAAGCAGCAGCAGGCAGATCACTCGCCTCACTGCTTCCCCGCCTCCTCTCGGCAATGGCTGAACACGCTGCCGCCGCTGTAGACAAAATCGCGCACGACCGCGCGGTATTCCTCCATGGCCTCTCTGTACTCGTCCGGTATATCGGTGCAGAAGCTTCCGTCAGACGCTCCGAAAAGGCGCGAGCGGTAAACGAGGAAGAACGGGTCTATCCTGCGCTCGAGCCAGCGGTAATACCTGCTCAGCGGCAGTCTGAGGTATTTGAGGGTATGGAAACCCAGCATCGTGCTGCTCTCGGCGCGCTCAAGCTCCGGCGCGTCAAGGTCGTAGTTCGTCCAGATCACATACTCGGTCGAGAGCATTTCGGAAAGCTCCTCCGTGCTCCACTCGCCCGTATCGGACGTGTCGACACAGCCCAGCGCCTCGTAGACCGTCTTTCCGGAGGCGATCAGGTTCGGCAGATGGTCGCCCCAGAAGACGATCATCACCTTTTCGTCAACGCCGCCAAAATAGTCCGTGAGCCGTTTGAGCGCGGCGTCGGCGTCACGTGCGCCATAGGCGTAGGTCCTCAGGCACTCCCGTTCTTTTTTGTTCAAAAGCTCGCTTTCGAGAACAATGTCGTTGTCCTTTCCGAACCTGCCGGAGGTATAAGGCTGGTGATTCTCCATCGAGATCGCATAGAACATCAGCGGAGCATCGTCCTCACGCGCCTCGTAAAGGCTGATCAGCTTCTCCGAAAGCGCCATGTCCGAGATGTGCCCGCCCTTCATTTCGACGTCGGAGGGGAAGTCCACGTCAAAGTAGGTCTCCTCAAAGCCGAGGGCGTGATAGATCCAGCGGCGGTTATAGAGCTCGTCGCTGTAGGAGTGCACAAAATACTCTCTATAGCCCTCGGCGTCAAAGACGTCGGTAAGGCAGGGCAGGGAATAGTAGATCTCGTCCGGGAGGGAGGTCAGGTCGTCCGCGCCGCGCAGGAAAGCGCTGCAAAGCCCTGTCAGCACCTCCATTTCGACATAGCCCGTGCCCCCGGCATAGGTGATGGTCTGGAACTTCCCATGAGGGCAGGTCTTTTGCAGCTCGTGGAAGTGCGGCAGGGGATCCTCCTCAAAGCTCACGCCCGGAAGCCGCGTAAGGTCGAAAAAGCTCTCGCTCATAAGGAAGATGACCGTCGCGCGGTCAGGCTCCTTTTCCTCGGGCGCGCTCTCTTCCGCCACCAGGGCGTCGGCCTGTGTGTTGACCTCCGTCTCCGTTTTCGGCTCTTCCGTCTCCTGCCGCTCGAGTGTATCCGTCTCAAGGCTGATCCGGTCGAGCACGGCGCGATCCTCCTCCTGTGTGGGCAGCATATCCTCCCTGTAGAGCGCGTACAGCCTCAAAAGGGTCTCCTGCTCGGAGGGCGCCGTGGTCATCGGCTCGTAGAACGCCTCGCCGAACGGCAGCGCAAACAGAAGAAGCAGCGCGCAGGCTCCTGTCGCGCCGCAGACGCGGCGAGCGACCGGTTTCGCGGCGAAAAAGGCGCGTTTCCATATCAGCACAGCAAGAACGCCGACCCAGATCAGCGGCGAGGCGACGACCCAGAAGGAGATATGGAGCTGCGGCACGGCAAAACCGGCGATCTCCCCGAGCTGACCCGCCAGCGCAAGGTCGACCGGCATGAGCGGAGAACCGTTGATCATCAGCTTATAATGGCTGATCAGATTTGCCGTGAGCGGCACGACGCCGACGAGCCACGCCGCCCACGCCCGACCGGTCGCCCCGTAGACTGCCGCAAGCGCGGCGGCAAAAATGGCGCAGTCAAACAGGAACGCGCCCGGGCTGCGAACCAGCCATCCAAGCGCGTCCTCCATCCCGCCGCGCGAAAGCGCCCTGCACAGCAGGACGAGCAGCAGCGGCAGCAGACACAGCAAAGCGGGGCGAAGCGCCTCCCGCAGCTTTATTTTTTCGAGCTTCATGCACTCAGTCTCCCAAACGGCGGCACGGATCCGCCCGCCGACAGCTTTTATCATAACGCAGGTTACGCGGAAAATGCGTTGCTATTCTATAGTATATTTGCCAAAAAGTCAATGTTTGAACAATGCGTCCAAACGCCGAAAAAAACCTCTTGAACA
Source organism: Oscillospiraceae bacterium (assembly GCA_017620315.1). GTDB lineage: Bacteria > Bacillota > Clostridia > Oscillospirales > Oscillospiraceae > Hominicoprocola. Next base: position 4,850 of record JAFZQQ010000066.1, read on the forward strand.
ACAAGTGAAAGCTATGGTATTATATACATAAGTGAGAAGCATTCGGCCGATGTTTGTCCGTCGGCCGTCGGAGTGCTTACGGAGAGCGCTTAAAATATGCTCCGAATTTGAAAAAGAGGTAGGCGCCGTATGAAAAGAGCATTTGCCGTTTTGCTGTCTCTTGCGCTCGTCATCGGGCTTTTGTCCGCCTGCGGAGGCAGCATACCGATCAATAAGCCCTCCGGAGATGCGCAGCAGCCCTCCGAAGCCGAGCCCCTCAAGCAGATCAAGGTGCTGCGCGTGATCTTTGTGCCCTCTCACGACGCGCAGGAGATCCTCGACGCCGTCGAGCCGCTCAAGGGATTGCTCACAACCGAGCTTGCGTCTTCAGGGTACGAGGTCGGGGAGGTAAAGATCACCGTCGGAGACTCCTATGAGGCCGTCGGAGACGCGCTGGCCGCGGGCGGCGCGGACGTGGCGGTCGGCATGCCCGGCGGCACCTATGTCCTTTACGACAACGCGTGCGACGTGATACTGACCTCCACGCGAAACGGGCTGAGCAAGGACTATGACGACGCGAAGTCCTGGAATGACGAGATGCCCACCGTATCCGTCGACATCCAGACGACCTTCTACCGCGCGCTTCTGATCGCCGGCCCCTCCGAGACCGGAAGGGCGCTCGCGGCAAAGGTCAACTCCGGGCAGAAGCTCACCTGGGCGGAGCTGGACGCGGCGAACTGGAGCATCATGGACACGACCTCCTCCGCCGGTTACATCTATCCCTGTCTGTGGCTTGAAAAGCAGTATGGCAAGGGCATCTCCGCTCTCAGCCACACCGTCGTCTCCCATTCCTACGACGAGGCGTTCAAGCGCCTCGCCTCCGGCGAGGTCGACGTGCTGATGACCTATGCCGACGCCCGGCGCGACTACGCGACGCAGTGGAACGCCGAGTTCGGGCGCGAGGAATCCATCTGGGGTGACACCAACGTCATCGGCGTGACCCCCGGCATCTATAACGACACCGTTACGACCAGCAAGGCCTCCCCCATCATGGACGCCGCGCTTGAGGCGGCTCTGCAGGAAGCCTTCATCCGCCTCGCCGAGACTGAGGCGGGCAAGGCCGCCATAGCCATCTACAACCACAAGGGCTATCAAAAGGCGGTATCCTCGGATTACGACAACGAGCGCGCCGCGCAGGCGCTTTTGAGCGATTTGAGTTAACGCGGCTCCTCCGCGCTCTTTCCGTAAATCAGCGGCTGCGCGGCATGGCGCGAGAAGAACTGGATAAACGGCCCCAGCCCCAGCGCACAGACCAGCGTGCCCGCGCCGACAATACCGCCCAGCAGGAACGCGACCGCCACGCAGACGGAATCCGTCAGCATCCTGCACCAGAAGTATTTGCGCCCGCTTTTCTTGCTGAGAACGAGCGAAAGCGCGTCGTAAGGCGCTATGCCTACGTCGGCCGTCTGATAGAGCGCGCAGGCAAAGCTGAGCACCAGTACCCCGGCGAGCATCAGCGCAAGGCGCGGCAAAAGCGCCTCGGGCAACGGCCCGCGCGCGAGGACTGCCTTTTCCGTCAGCGACGCAAGCGGCCCCACGCAGAACCAGTTCACGAACGTCCCGACGCCGGTCATCTCCCTCGCGAAACGCCATTCGACAAGGAACCACAGGCAGTTCATGCCGATCAGTATCAGCGAAAAATCGACCCCGACACGCTCGCCGATGGCGATGACCATCGCGGTGGAGGGGTCGTTTCCCATGAGGGAAAGCTTGAAAAGCGCAACTCCGACGCCCATGACCGCGATCCCCGCGAGCATCACCGCCACTCTGCGCGCATAGCCCTTTTGCTTCGTCTCCGCCATCCCCCTTCCTCGTTTTCCCATCCTTTGATTATAGCGTGAAAGCCTTGGGCGCGCAAGTTTTTTCCGGGCAAGGCGGAGCGCCTGGATACGGCGTCGGTTTTTTTCAGTTTTTTTGCGCATTTTTGTCCATAAGGCTTGACTTATCACGATTTTTCGGTCATAATGTGTTTTGCTTTTGACCCCATTATATTTTTAGGAGGAATTACAAAATGAACAAAAACGATCTGCTGACTGCAATGGTCGAGAAGAGCGGTCTGAGCAAGAAGGCCGCCGGCGCCGCGCTGGACGCTTTCACCGCTTCCGTGGTGGACGCCCTCAAGGCCGGCGACAAGGTCACTCTTGTCGGCTTCGGCATCTTTGAGGTTCGCGCTCGCGCCGCGCGCAAGGGCATCAACCCGCAGACCAAGAAGACCATCAAGATCAAAGCTTCCAAGGCTCCCGCGTTCAAGGCCGGCAAAGCTCTCAAGGACGCCCTGAACTAAGCTGATCGGACACAATATTAAGAAAGACCCGCCGGACGGAACGATCAATCCGTCTCCAGCGGGTCTTTTTGTTCACTTGCCCGGAATTGTCTGTGCGTGATTGCGATAAGTCTATTAATACATCGTCAAGGCGCCTTGGAATTTCTGCAAAAATAATCCTTTGAGTCTATTTTGTTTTTGCCGCGCCAAGGTATTCTTCAAACGTTATTCCGCGCGCTGTGATCTCCTTTGCTATGTCCACCCCGACATAACGTATATGCCACGGCTCGTAGGCGTAACCGGTTATGCTCTCCTTCCCGTCGGGATAGCGGAGGATGAACCCGAACTCGGCAAGTCTCGCGTGGATCTTCGCCCAAACGTCCATCGATTCGAGATAGAGGTCGATGGCAAGCCCCGTATGGTGCTCGGAATACCCCGGGGTCGCGACATACGCCTTCACATAGTCCTCGCCGTACTTCTTTCTGTAGCTCTCCGCAAGCGCCTTCTGCTGCGCGACCGTCCGGTAGGCGGAATTGATATCCAGATGTACCCCCTCCTCCAAAAGCGCCGCGCTCAGCGCGCAGTACGCCTCATAGGCAGTGCGCTCGACGCCGATATCCTCGCCCTTGCGATTGGTCATATGCACGATCTCGACGGTGCTCTCCCAGTATTCCGGCAGAGCGTTCTGCTTGTTGACGAGCACAAGGTAGTCAATAGAACAGGGGTCTGCCCCCAGATACTCCTCAAGCGTCACGCCCCGCGCGCCGATCTCCCTCGCCGCGTCCGCGCCGACATAGCGGATGTGCCACGGCTCATAGCCGTAACCCGTATAAAACGCGTTTTTCTCGGGATAGCGCAGGATGAAGCCGAAATCCGCAAGCCTTGCGTGTATCCTCGCCCAAAGCTCGGGATAAGCCTCCATATCCTCGTTTTCGTAAACGTCCGCGCCGTCGATATTGAGGTAAAGGTCGAGCGCAAGACCGGTGTGATGCTCGGAAAAGCCCGGAACCGCGACATACTTTTTCACATAGTCCTCGCCGTACTTCTCCGTGAACCGGTCCCAGATCTCCTGCTGCTCACCGACGCTGCGGAACGCCGAATCCAGATCGATGTGAACGTCCTCTGCGGCAAGCGCGTTCTTTAACGCAAAATACGCCTTGCATGCGCTGCGCTCCACCCGCACCGTATCGCCGAGGGAATTGGCAACAGTGACCATGTCGACGGTCTCCTCCCATCTCTTCGGCAATTGACTGTGTTTATTCACCAAAACAAGATAGTCTATTGAATATCTTTCCCGCGCTCTCGATCTGTGTACGGCAGCAGCGCTCTCCGTAAGCGCTCCGCAGGCGCAGAGGCTCCCGGTGACAGTGGAAAGAAGCTCCCTGCCGCGCTTATCTCCCGCGCCCTCGCCGAGTGAGAGCCGAATCCGGAAGGCGTCGCCCTCCGGGCCGAGGGTATAGTATTCCGCGCTTCTCCCATCCGCGGCGGAAGGAAAACCGATAAGCTCCGCGCCGTTTACGGTCACGACCTCGGCCGACAGCCCCGAGGCCTTCTCCACGCCCGCGCGGAGCGCGTCAAGATCGGGATAAAGCTCCCCGCACTCGGAGACCGTCAGGCTCAACTCGCCGCTTTGTCCGTCAAACAGCGCCTCCGCGGTCTCTCTCCCCTTCAGGTCGTCCGGCAGCAGCATCGCGATCCCGACGTCCTCGAAGCTGTGATACACAAGCTCAGGAGCGCTCTCCTCCGCGGGTCCGGCACAGGCGGCAAGCGCCAGCGCCATACAGAGCGCAAGCGTCGCGGCCGGGATAATCTTTTTTCTTTCAGTCATCGCATCTGAGCCTCCGAATCGTATATAAATCATTTTACCCCAAACGCCCATTTCCATCAAGTGTTTTAGTATATGTTATACTTGCATAAACGTCTTTCTTGTGATAAAGTAATATTATCTATTGTATACAATTTCGATACTGGGGAGGGCAAGTCATGAGGACGATAGAAGCTTACACCGAAGAGATCGATGACATTGACGCTGCGGCAGAGGAATTGTTCGCGCAGGTCAGCGGCTTTGAGCTTGCGGCAAACAGCCTTGCCATCCTGTTTGCGGAGGAGGACACGGACTATCCCGAGCTTTACGCACGGCTCTCCCGGCATTGGGACTTCCCGGTGATAGGCTGCACCGCTATGGCGATACTCTCCGGCAAAAAGGGCTATTGCCGGGGCGGCATCTCCTTGCTCATCCTCACTGCGGACGACTGCCGCTTCACCGTCGGGATCACCGGCGAGCTGAAGCGGGACAGCTACAGGGACGAGATCGCACGGCTTTACAACGAGCTGAAAGCGCAGGACAAGGACGAGGTAAAGCTCGGGCTGTGTTATTTCGGCATTGCCGTAAAGGATCAGGAGCTTTCCGGCAGCAACCTGCTCGCTGCGCTCGACGCCGCCGTGAACGGGCTGCCTCTCTACGGCGGCGCCGCTTCTGACAATCTGGACTTCACCGGCTACCGCGTGTTCTGCAACGGCACGGCAGTCAGGGACGGGCTTGTCCTTGCGCTGATCTCCGGCAACGTATCGCCGCGCTTCCTGCGCATCAACTCCGTGGAGCACACGGCAAGCTTTTCGTATGAGATCACACGCGCGGAGAACAACGTCATCTACCGCTTAGGGAACGACAGCTTTGTCGATACGCTGAAAAAGGAAGGCATGCGCGTTGATAAAGAAGACATGATGGCGGCGTACATCCTCTCCCCCTTCGTGATCACGGTCGACTGCGACGGGAACGGCGACCGGATCGAGGCGGCGCGCATTCTTGCGACGCTCGACCTTGAAAACGGCTCGGGCTCGTTCCTCGGCGTTATGCCGGAGGGCGCCGCGCTCGGCATCGGGCTTTTGAACCGCGAGGACGTGTGCCACAGCGTGGAGACTGCCTTTGAACGTATCTTTGACGAGATCGGGAAGTCCGGCGGCGAATACAGCGCGCTCTTGTGTTCCTCCTGCAGCGCAAGGTTCCTTGCTCTGATGAACGACCCCGCCGTCGAGGCGCAGACCTACCTCGGGCGTCTTCCCGAGGGGCTGTCGCTGTCGGGGTACTACGCCTATGGCGAGTGCTGCCCCGTGCAGGGTGAAAAGACCGGCAAGGAATACAATATGTTCCACAACTTCACCTTCTCGATCCTCGCGTTGTAAAAAAACACATAACAAAAACACCGACGAGAGGAGGGACAGTTTTGGACAATGACGAACAGAAGCGGCTGCAGCTTGAAAACAAAAAGCTCACAAGAGAAATCAAGCGTCTGAATCAGGAGATCACCCTTCTGCGCACCGCCAACGAGCAGGCGGTGCATACGCAGGCGTACATTCAAAAAGAGACCGACCGTCAGCTGTTTTTCATCGAGCAGCTCATGAAGACGTCGCAAAGCATTGTGATGCTCACAGATGATCAGTCGCGGACGGTGCTCACCTCCGACCTCTATTTCCGCTACAACTACAACTACGACAAAAACGCAATACGGCGCGGCATACCGCTGCGCGACGCGCTGGACGGGCTGCTGCCGGACGAGGAGCTCGGCGTATTTATGGAAAAAAGCCGCGCCGCGCTCAGGGGCAAGGACGTCAAGCCCTATATCATCTATGTCACACGCGACGGCGTTCGGCGGAGCTGGCGCGCCTCCATCTGGCCCATGCGCCGGGGCAGCGAGGTTGTGGGCCTGAGCATCATTTTCGTCGACACGACGGAGATCGTGGACGCGCTTGAGCGCGCGGAGGCCGCGGGCAAGGCGAAAAGCAACTTCCTCGCCAAGATGTCGCACGAGATCCGCACGCCCATCAACGCCATTCTCGGCCTGAACGAGGTGATCCTGCGCGACAGCAGCGAGCCGGATACTCTCTCCAACGCCGCGGACATCCAGAACGCGGGAAAGACCCTGCTCTCGCTCATAAACGACATTCTGGACTTCTCGAAGGTCGAGGAGGGCAAGATGGAGATCCTGCCCACGCAGTATGAGCTGGGCTCCATCGTCAACGACCTTGTGAACATGACGCGCCCGCGCGCCGAGGAAAAGGGTCTTGACTTCTACATCTTTGTGGACGATACGACGCCGAGCCTGCTTTTCGGCGACGAGATACGCATCCGCCAGTGCGCGCTGAACCTGCTGACCAACGCCGTCAAGTATACGGACGCCGGCTCGGTCACGCTCACGATAGGCTATACCGAGGTCAGCACTGAGAAAATACGGCTCAACATCACCGTTTCCGACACCGGCTACGGCATCAAGCCCGAGGATATGGAGCGGCTCAGCTCCCCCTTCGCCCGGCTTGAGGAATCGCGCAACCGGACCGTGGAGGGCACAGGGCTTGGGCTTGCCATCACAAAGCAGCTTCTTGACCTCATGGGCAGTTCGCTGCAGGTCGAAAGCATTTACGGCGAGGGCTCGGAGTTTTCCTTCTCCATCGAGCAGCCGGTCGTCAAATGGTGGCCGATCGGCGAGTTCGGCGGCCGCTACGAAACCGGAAGGTCGAACATCGGGCCCGGGCACGAGCTGTTTTGCGCGCCGGAGGCTCAGATCCTGGTGGTGGACGACGTCGAGCTCAATCTGACCGTCGTAAAGGGTCTGCTCAAAAAGACGCAGGTGCAGATCGACACCGCGACCTCGGGCCGGCAGGCCATCTCCAAGTTCTCCAAAAACCGTTACGACGTAGCGCTCATCGACCATATGATGCCGGATATGGACGGTATAGAGACCATGCACGAGCTCAAGCAGCTTCCCGGCGCAGAAGACACGGTTTTCATCGCGCTCACCGCCAACGCCATCTCCGGCTCGCGGGAAAAATATCTGAGCGAGGGCTTTCAGGATTATCTGTCAAAGCCCGTGGACGTGGGGAAGCTTGAGGAAATGCTGCTCAAGTACCTGCCGCCGACAAAGGTGACCATGCTCGAAGCGCCGGACGAGGGCGTCTGCGGGTACGGGGACGAGGAAGCCGCTCCCACGCTGCCGGACTGGTTGGGCGATATCAGCGGGCTCGACGTGGAGCTGGGCCTCAAAAAATGCGCCTCCGTCGAGACGTATATCAAGACGCTCGAGGTCTACGCCCGCACCGCCGCTTCCAACGCGCAGGAGATCGACCATTATCTGCGCAGCGGCGATATCGGCAATGTGATCACCAAGGTCCACGCTCTCAAGAGCACAAGCCGCATCATCGGCGCGGAGGCGCTCGGCGACTTTGCGGAAAAGCTGGAACTTGCCGGAAAGGCCGGCGATATGGATACACTATTTGGCGGGCTTGACGAGCTGCTTTCGCGCACACGCGCGCTTGGCAAAAGCCTCTCCCCGCTGCTTCACAGCAACGACGGCTGGGATGAAGCCCTTCCGCAAATATCGGACGACCAGCTTCAGGATTCCTATAAGTCTATCCGTCGTCTGCTCAGCGAGTTTGAGTACAGCACCGCCGCCGACCTGATCGAGCAGCTTCTCGCCTGCCGTCTGAGTGGCAGCGAGCGTGAGCGGCTTGAAAAGATGAGGCTTGCGGCAGAAAGCTTTGACTGGGATGACATAGCGGATATGCTCCCGCAGTAGGAACCGTACAAAAGCGCCGTATTCCCGGCTGGCAGCCGGGAATACGGCGCTTTTTCCTTCCTTCACTTGCGTTTTGCGTCCCTTTCGATCTCCGCCGACCAGTCTTCGCTGAGATCCACAGAGCAGCGCATCGCGCAGACCGCCTTGGACAAGGCGCTGAACATATGCTCGGTGCCCTCGTCGTCCGCGCGGTAATTCGCGGCGCGGTCGCGGGTGATGCCGATGTGCTCCGCCGTCTCCACGGCGTCGATGTTCGCGGCAAGGACAAGGAACTCCCAGCCGTACTTTTCCTTCTGGTGCTCGATCATCTTCTTGACCTTGTCGCTGCTGTAGCGGCGGCTGGCATTCTCAAGGCCGTCCGTTGTGATGACAAAGATCGTGTGCTCCGGCACGTCCTCCTTGCGGGCGTACTTGTGGATGTTCCCGATGTGGTGGATCGCGTCGCCGATGGCGTCGAGCAGCGCCGTCGAGCCGCCGGGGATGTAGTCGTCTTCGGTCATGGACTTCACGTCCGCGAGCGGCACGCGGTCGTAAAGCACCTTGCTCTCGGTGCTGAAAAGCACCGTCGAGACATAGCACGTGCCGTCTTCCTTCTTCTGCTTCTCAATAAGAGAGTTGAAGCCGCCCACGGTGTCGCTTTCCAGCCCCTGCATGGAGCCGCTGCGGTCAAGGATGCAAACAAGTTCGGTGATGTTGTTTTTCATGGTCTTGCCCTCCGTTCGTAAGTTTGTAGCCTTATCATACAGAGGTTTATGACCAAAGTGGTCGCCCGCGAGGCGACAATTATTCCGTTCGGCTCATTTCCCGTTAAGCCTGCTCGGCGCCGCTGACGATGGAATAGTACGCCTTTGCCGTCCTGCGGTATATGAACACATAGAACAGCGCGAACGCAAGGAAGCAGATGACGTTCGTGTAAATGAGCAGCGGGCGGTTCATCACGCCGAAGATGCGGATGATCTTCTCCACAAAGGGAAACGCGAAGGCAAGGTGCAGTCCCGCAAGCAGCAGCGGCGCAAAGAAGACGGTCAGCACCTGCGAGTTGACGGCGCTTTTGATCTCGGCCTTTGTCATGCCGACCTTCTGCATAATGTCGAAACGGCGCTGATCCTCATAACCCTCAGAGAGCTGCTTGTAGTAAATAATGAGCGCCGCCGCGGCGATAAAGACGATCGAGAGGATGATACCGATAAAGAAGAGGCTGCCGTAGGTGCCGAAGAAATCGCTGCGGTTCCCCGCGAGCGTGCTGACGCCGAGGCCATAGGGCTCGGGCTCCATCCGCGTGTAAATCGCGTCCTGCAGCTTCTCCCCAAGCTCGGCCTGCTCATCCTCGCCGACGCCCGGCAGGCTGAAATACAGATACTGTCTGGCGTCGGCGGTCAGCAGGGACTGGCCGAGGCTCCTGGTGTAATCCGCGACCTCCCGGGCATAATCCTCCCAGTCCGAAACGACCGCAAAGTACGTCGTGGAAAGGGTCGCGCTGGTCGGTATCCGGAAAGGAAGCCTGTCGAGCGTACCGCAAACTCTGAGCGTGCGGCAGCCCTTGATGGTAAAGGTATCATAGGAATACGCTTTGCCGCTTGACCAGATCAGCGTTTCGCCCGGAGAGAGCGTCAGCTCCGTATCCATCAGCCGGTTGTAATCGGCAAGAGGGAGAATGTAAACCGAGCGCACCCTCTCCATCGTCGCCGCGGACGAGGAGGCGTCCACATAGCGTGTGATTCCGTCAAGCTCCAGCGTCCCGCCGTCAAAATAGCCGCTGGTATCGAGCGCGGTATAAGCGATCAGTCCGTCCTCGCGCCCTTCGGTCGTATCGTGAACGATGCCGCGCAGAGCCGCCATCGTCTCCTCGGAGCAGACCTCGGGAGAGGCAAAGCGCGCCTTGATCATAACGTCATAGGGGCATTCTCCGCGCAGCGAATCGTCGCCGCCGAGGTAGAGGCTTCCGGAGGACGAGATCATCACCAGCACCATCGTTGCGAGAATACAGATGGACGCAAGTCCCGCGCCGTTGCGCTTCATGCGGAACGCCATCGACGAGACCGATACAAAATGCTCGCTCTTGTAGTAGTACCCTTTGTTCTTTTGCAGAAGTTTACATAATACTACCGAGCCGGCAATGAAAAGCAGATACGTCGCCACGATGACCAGCAGCACCGCAATAAAGAACACCATCAAAGCGGTCATCGGCGACTCGATGCTGACGGCGAGGTAATACGCCGCGCCGAGCATCACAACGCCCGCAAGCGCAAACAGCCAGTTCGCCTTAGGCGGCTTCTCCCCGGCGCTTTCGCTTTTGAGCAGATCGAGGGGCTTGGATATACCCACACGCGCAAGGGAAACGACAAGCAGCAGCGCAAAGATCGCGCCGAAGAAGATGATCGCAGCAAGGATGCTGAGCGGGTCGATGCTGAGCGCATAGTCGGCTTTTCCGCCCGCCATATGCAGCAGAAACAGCTCCGCGAGCTTGGAGAACAGCAGTCCGCCGGCAAGTCCGGCGACAAGCGCGAACAGGTAGGACAGCAGCGTCTCCCACAGCAGGATACGGCTTAGGTTCCTCTTGTTCATGCCAAGGACGTTGTACAGTCCGAACTCACGGTTGCGCCGCCGTGTGAGAAAGGCGTTTGTATAGAGCAGGAACAGCAGCGAAAACAGCGCGAGGACGATAGTGCCGAGACTCAGCACGATCGTCATGCTGTCGCCGCCGCGTATCGACCGCATCAGCGGAGAGCGCGCAAGGCTGGCGAGGATGTACAGCATCATCACCGTGCCCGCGCAGGTAAGCAGGTACGGCAAATACAGCCGCCTGTTCTTGCGCATCCCGTCGAGCGCGAGGCGAAGGAAGAAGCCCTTTTTCATGCGATCTCACCGCCTGTCGCAAGCACCGTCAGCGTGTCGGAGATCTTCTGGTAAAGCTGCTCGTC
>JAFZQQ010000067.1 GCA_017620315.1 Oscillospiraceae bacterium
CGCCGAGGGGCGCGTCGAGGGCGCGGTGCTGATCGGCAAGACGTGGAGCATCCCCGAGACGGCGCAGAAGCCGGAGCGCCTCAACAAGCACGACGATACGCCGAAGGACCTGCTCTCGCGCCTGCGGGCGGAGAAGGCGGCGAAGCTGCACGGCGGCATCTATCACAAGGTGCAGATCGACCTGACCTACAATTCCAACCACATCGAGGGCAGCCGTCTCACGCACGACCAGACGCGCCTCATTTTCGAGACGAACACCATCGGCGGCGCGGACACGGTGCGGGTCGACGACGTGGTGGAGACCGCCAACCATTTCAAGTGCATTGACATGATCATCGACAGCGCCGCCTACGCGCCGAGCGAGACGTTCATCAAGCAGCTCCACGCGACCTTGAAGAGCGGCGCGAGCGACGCGCGGCTCGACTGGTTTGCGGTCGGCGACTATAAGAAGCTCCCGAACGAGGTCGGTGGCAAAGAAACAACGCCGCCGGAGGAGACAGCTGCGGCGATGAAGGCGCTGCTCGCAAGCTACAACGCAGAGAAGGAAAAGACGCTCGACGACCTGTTGGACTTTCACTATCGGTTCGAGCGCATCCACCCGTTTCAGGACGGCAACGGGCGCGTCGGGCGGTTGCTGCTGTTCAAGGAGTGCCTGCGCCACAGGATCGTGCCCTTCCTCATCACGGAGGAGCTGAAGCTCTACTCCTATCGCGGGCTGCAAAACTGGGAGTCCGAACGCGGGTATCTGCGCGACACCTGCCTGACGGCGCAGGACGCGTTCCGGGAGACGATGAAGTATTTTCGGATCGAGTGCTGACAGTGCGCGGCACAGAGGAGCAAATCATGGACTACAAACGCATCGACGCCCACGGCGTCAACTATCTCGAACGCATGGACGGCACCGACTGGCAGTGGGGCTCGGATTACACCAGCGGCGACCTGTACGAAGCGGAGGAGCTGTTCCGCGACGGGCATCCGATTAAGAAAAACCGGCTTGTGTTCGTCCGCTGCCCGGAGCCGCGGCTTTATGAGCCGATCTCGGCACGCGAGGGGCAGTATTTCGGCCGTCCCTGCTTCGCAGACGGGCATATTTTCATCCTGCTGGTGGACTTCCCGCAGAAGGATATCCTGATCTATCGCTGCGCGGCGGATATGGAGTCGGCAGAAGTTCACGTCCGCCTGCCGCTGGGTGCGGTGCCGGACTGCTACAACCTGATGCTCCACACCGCGCCGCTGACGCTCACGCGGCAGGGGCACGAAAACACGTTTCAGGTCGTGTGGCCGGAGCAGGGCTCGTTCGCCATCGACCCATCGGAATCGCTCGACTCACGAGACGGGGACAGGCTCATTTTCTCAAAGTGCGACTACCGCGAGGAGGTCGTCGTCCGCCGCTATCCCACGGGCGAGGTGCTGGAGCGCGCGAACGGCACGCTGATGACGATGCCGGACGGGCAGAAATGGATTTTTACGTGAGGGCTGACGATGGCGGAGCGGAACTATACATACCTCCTGCGCTGTGCGGACGGGACGCTCTACTGCGGCTGGACGAACGACCTTGAAAAGCGTGTCGCGGCACATAACTCGGGCGCGGGCGCAAAGTACACGAAGTCGCGCCGCCCCGTAGAGCTTGCGTACTGCGAAACCTTTGCGACGAAGCAGGAGGCAATGCGCCGCGAGGCGGAGATCAAGCGCCTCACGCGGCAGGAAAAGCTGGCGCTTGTAAAGCGAAAAAGTTGACGCAGATGGCTGACAACAATGGCTGGCAGCTTGAGCTAATATCAGAAGGCGCAAAACGGTAATCGGATTTTGGAGGAAAGCATGAAATTAGTCAAGATAAGTATTGCGGACGCAGATGGGATTGCCCCTCTGGTAGCTGCGTTTCGAGCACAGTTGAAGGCATATAAAGGTATCAAATCAGAACCAAATATTGATGCAGGGAAAGAAGAAATCATTGAGTTTTTGAAATCCGATTTTCCGGTATTTGCCATTGAAGACAAAGGCGTATTCGTTGGATATATCGTATGCAGAATTGACGAGCCTTGCTTATGGGTCGAACATATTTTTGTGCGGGAAGACTGCCGAAGGAGCGGCGTTGCTACGATGCTGTTCAATAAAGCAGAAGAGATTGCAGCTTCTATGGGAGAAGATACCGTCTATAACTTTGTCCACCCGAACAATGAAAATATGATTCACTTCCTCCGCTCAAAAGGATACACCGTTTTGAATATGATCGAGATCAGAAAACCCTATTCGGGAGAAAAACTGGCGAGCACTATTCATGTCGAAAAAGAAGTCTTTGACTACTAACTTTCGGCTTGTCGAGCAGATTAGCCATTCAGCATAGTAGCAGAGTTTTGAACAATCCGGTTATTTCGGATAGTTGCATCGAGCGCTCTGCCAAACATCGGAAAAATATCTCGCCAAACATCGGAAAAATTTATAGCCAATCGTCGGAATTTTCTTGCTTTCGCCGCGAGCGTATGGTATGATCGGCTCGACAGGAGGTGGCGCAATGAAGAATTATAAGCCGCGCGTTGCGGATAGAATATTGCTCAGAAAGCTCGAGGGCAAAGGCGCTGTTCTGATTGAAGGCCCCAAATGGTGCGGAAAGACGACGACGGCGGAACAGGTTGCCGCGAGCGTTTTATATATGGACGATCCCCAAACCAAGGAGCAAAACCTGGCAATGGCGGATTTGAATCCGAAGAGGCTGCTTTCCGGCGAAGCGCCCCGCCTGATCGACGAATGGCAGCTTGCGCCGAAGCTGTGGGATGCGATTCGCTTTGAGGTGGATCACAGAGGCGAACTCGGGCAGTTCGTTTTGACGGGTTCTGCGGTTCCGGCCGACACCAAGGAGATTACCCATTCGGGAACCGGCAGATTTACATGGCTGACGATGCGCCCCATGAGCCTTTTTGAGTCGGGGGATTCCTCGGGGGACGTCAGTCTCAAGGAGCTGTTCGCCTCGCCGGATTCCATTGACGGCGCTTCGCGTGTCGATATGGATCGCCTTGCGTTCCTAATTTGCCGCGGCGGCTGGCCGCAGGCGGTGGATATGCGTGAGGAGATCGCGTTGGATCAGGCAGCGGACTACTTTGACGCAGTTGTTCATTCGGACGTCAACCGTGCCGACGGAGTGAATAAAAATCCCGAACGTGTCAAACGGCTGATGCGTTCCCTCGCGAGAAATCAGGGACAGCAGATCGGAAACTCTGTGATTGCCGCGGATATTGAGGCAAACGATGGCTCTTCCATAGATGAAGAAACAGTTGCAAACTATATTTCGGCGCTGAAAAAGATTTTCGTCGTGGAGGATATGCCGGCATGGAATCCGAATTTGCGCTCCAAAACCGCCATCCGCAGTTCGGACACAAGGTACTACGTCGACCCATCCATAGCGGCGGCCGCCCTTGGCGCCGGGCCGAACGATCTGATCAACGACTTAAACTCCATGGGTTTCTTATTCGAGACGCTGTGTATGCGCGATTTGCGCGTATTTGCCGACGCTTTGGGCGGAGAGGTCTACCACTATCGGGACAAAAGCGGGCTTGAGTGCGACGCTGTGATCCATCTGCGCAACGGCGCATACGGACTCGTTGAGATCAAGCTGGGCGGCGACAAGCTGATTGCCGACGGGGTTGAGAGCCTGAAGGCGCTGGAGGGCAAGCTCGACACGGGAAAAATGAAAGCGCCATCCTTTTTGATGGTGCTTGTCGGCGTCGGCGACTATGCCTACCGCCGTCCGGACGGCGTTTATGTTGTTCCGATCGGCTGCCTGAGAGATTGACGATACAGGTTGGGGTCGGTTGCGCCCTTGCGACGAAGCAGGAAGTGGAGATCAAGCGCCTCACGCGGCAGGAAAAGCTGGCGCTCATTAAGCAAAAAGGAGCTGACGCAGATGTCATTTGAGGAAACGGGCATTCTTGACACATGGTTAGGTAATCTCAAGTGCTTAAATGTAAAAGTGAAAAAGATGTTCGGATGCCACTGCTTGTATTGTGACGGACAAGCTGTCGGCTGGATACACGAAAGCGTTATGAGCTTACGGGAAGTTGGGCTGGACTATTTGCCAAAAGATATCAAGAGACCGAGCAAGGAAGACAAGATTCAAGAATTGGTGATCCCTCTTGACTATGCAACTGCTGATTGGCTGCCGAGGGCAGTTCAAGATACTGCGGACATCAGAAAAAAGAACGGGTGAAATCCAGCGGCATTTGAGGAATTGTTTCTATGCGGATTGAATTCAGAAAAGCTGAGTTAAAAGATGCAGAGTTGTTAATCGGGATTGTCGAATAAATCGACCATTTAATGAGCCTTTAGGAGGAATAGATGTATTATCACGCTTCGCCGGTCGCGGGGATTACGCAGTTGGAGCCGCGCATTTCGAATCA